>CAYQRG010000344.1:0-1500 GCA_964419645.1 uncultured Eubacterium sp. | reverse complement strand
ATAAGCCAAGCCAAGGATGCCACTTCCCATGATGGCGTTCATCACATTAAAGACATCATCCACCTCCACGCCCATATCGCCTCTGGCTACCATGACCCCTTCTGCCGCTTCTAAGATCTCATCGATATTTTCCACGCCTTCCCGGTTCTCAATCTTAGCGATAATGTGTACATCATATCCGCCGTGATCATTCAGATATTTCCGCATTTTGTTGATATCATCCGCGCGTCTGACAAAAGATGCCGCTATAAAGTCTACGTCATTTTTAATACCAAAGAGCATATCTTCTTTGTCTTTATCACTTAAGAAAGGCATGGATAATTTGACATTGGGCACGTTGACGCCTTTCCGGTCAGATACCTTGCCGCCGTTTTTGATCTGGCAGACAATTTCTCCCTCTTTTAATTCTATAACGCTCATTTCCACTAAACCGTCATCGATCAGAATCGTTGTGCCGACTTCTACATCTTTGTACAGCTCCGGATAGGTAATAGAAATTCCGTTTTGGTCTCCTTCCCTCTCTTCGGAATACAGTGTGAATTTCGCACCTTCTTCCAGAATGACCGCATGCTCCCGGAATAATCCCAGACGGATCTCCGGTCCCTTTGTATCTAACATAATGGCTGTCGATTTATGATGCTTCTCCCTCAATTCCTTTACTTTATCGATTCTTGCTTTATGTTCCTCATAGCTTCCGCGAGAAAAATTGCATCTTGCTACATTCATTCCTTTTACGATCAGTTTCTCCAATACGTTTTCTTTGTCTGTTGCGGGACCTAAGGTACATACTATTTTAGTTTTTCGCATACGAATTACCACTCCTGTTCTTATTTCTTCTCTATTGCGTATCTTTCCACAAATTGCTATTATTCTATACTATCGTTTCAGGCATTTCAAGAGATTTTTGTATTTTAGTGTTTTACATTTCAAAGATTTTATCAATAGGAGTATTCCAAATTAATTCCGGGTATTTTCAATTTCCATATTCTAGTATATTATAACATTATGAGACCTCTCTGAAAGAGCGTGTTATAATGAGATGCCCGGAGGGTATAAAATCAGGCATTATTTTAATAACAGGGCTGTGCTCATGCATTCACAAAATGAAAAAAGAAAGGAAGGATCACTATGATTTTTGAAGACTTAACCTCAACCCTGGGAGCGAAGGCAGGAAATCTTTTGAAAGACGCTGTAGGAGGCAAATCTGAAAAACCGACAAACGATCGGGCAGATGCATTTAAAAAGATATGTGGCCTGATCCCAAATAAGATCGATAATTCTACAGTCGTAAACGTACTTGACCTGATGCGTAAACAGCAGAAGGTAATCAAAAAAGATTTTACCGCGCACCTGAAAAAGAACGAAGATGCGTTCAAGAAACACACTGCTGTTATTGAAAAAAATAAAGGCTTTGTGGAAGACCAGAACAGCTATACCGATATGGCTTACGGTGATGCGACCATGCAGTTTTCCGGCTGCGAAATTTTCGCTACTTATAAT
>CAYQRG010000343.1:0-1506 GCA_964419645.1 uncultured Eubacterium sp. | reverse complement strand
GGAAAGAAGCGTGGTGAAGTACCAGACAACGTTTGATACCGTTGCAGGGAATATCAGCTTTCAAAATGAGGCATATTTTCTGAAAAAAGAAGATGGCTACAAGCTGGTATGGACGGATTCCCTGATTTATCCGGGATTATCTTCTACGGATAAAGTAAGGGTATCCACTACACAGGCAAAAAGGGGAGAAATACTTGACAGAAACGGGCGTGTCCTTGCAGGACCGGGCGTTGCATCTTCCGTGGGAATTGTGCCGGGAAAACTGGAAAACATGGATAGCGCAATAGAGCAGATTGCGAATCTGTTGGGAATGGAGCCGGAGGAAATAGAAAAGAAATTATCGGCAAAGTGGGTAAAGGAGGATTCTTTTGTCCCGGTCAAAACACTGCGAAAAGTGGAAGAAATAGAATTGATGTCAATGGAACCGGATGAAGAAGTGATAAAAGAGCATGAAAGACAACAGCAGTTGCTTGAAATACCGGGGGTTATGATTTCAGACACGGAAGTAAGGGCATATCCGTTAGGCGATGCGGCAGCGCATTTGGTTGGATATGTGCAGAGTGTCACGGCGGAGGATTTGGAGAAACATGCCGGGGAAGGATATACTGTAAACAGTGTCATCGGAAGAAGCGGGGCAGAGGGATTGTTTGAGAGCGAATTAAAGGGGCAGAATGGATGCCGGATTTATATTGTGGATGCCGAAGGCAATACAAAGGAAGAACTGGCAAACAGGCTGGTAGAGCATGGAAAAAACATAAAACTGACGATTGACTCGAAACTTCAAAATGCCTTATATGAACAGTTCCGGGAAGATAAAAGCTGCTCGGTAGCGATGAATCCTTATACGGGGGAAGTATTGGCATTAGTCAGTACACCGTCTTATGATAACAATGACTTTATTATGGGATTATCCAGTGAAAAATGGACGGCGCTGAATGAAGATGAAAATAAACCGCTGTATAACCGTTTTCGGCAGGTATGGTGTCCGGGTTCTACCTTTAAGCCAATCACTGCGGCAATCGGTCTGGAGTCCGGAGCCATCGATCCAAATGAGGACTATGGAAATGTAGGGTTAAGCTGGCAGAAAGACGCTTCATGGGGTTCCTACCATGTAACGACGCTTCATGCGTATAATCCGGTTGTTCTGGAAAATGCCCTGATTTATTCGGATAACATTTACTTTGCGAAAGCGGCATTAAAAATCGGCGCAGATGAAATGAAAGATTCCCTGTTAAGACTGGGATTTCAGGAAGAAATGCCCTTTGAATTTGTAATGTCAAAATCACAGTATTCCAACACCGAAAATATTGAAACAGAGATACAGCTGGCGGACAGCGGATATGGACAGGGGCAGATTTTAGTAAATCCGCTTCATATGGCATGTATCTACACAGCCTTTTGTAATAAAGGAAATGTGATAAAACCGTATTTTGTTTATCGTCCCGATTCAGAACCGGAATATTGGCTTCCAAACGCTTTTTCTGAAAATACAACAAACCTTGTATT
>CAYQRG010000342.1:846-1510 GCA_964419645.1 uncultured Eubacterium sp. | reverse complement strand
AATCTTCATTAATTTCAAATAGCTACATGCGATATGGAGTTGCACCGTATTAAGGCATATCAGATGCGATGGCATCAATAGCGCTCTTATATTCTTTATACTGTGTTTCCGCATCCGCCGCGCCTACATAAATCTGCCGGATAATACCGTCCCCGTCGATCACAAGGGTGTAAGGAATACCCTGAGTAGGATATTTCATGACGATAGAACCATCCGGATCATAAGCAACCGGAAAAGTATAACCGTTCTCAGCCAGAAAAGCATCCACAATACCTGTATCTTCCATACAATTAACGGCTAAAATGGCGAGATCTTCCCCGTATTCTTCCATCAGCATCTCAAAAGCCGGCATTTCCCTGACACAAGGTCCGCACCATGTTGCCCAGAAATTCAATAATACGACCTTGCCCTGCTGACCGGAAAGAGTAAATTCAGAGCCGTCCGCCAGCGAAGCGGTAAAATCCGGCGCTGTATCTCCTGTATGCAGTATGTCGTAGGAGACGGAAAGTTCTTCTCCCTGAGCATCGGCTTCTTCCGGGTTTGACGTACCTGTTTTATCAGAGATATTGGTATCTGCCTGATCTTGCGTCTGACCTGCGTCTTCTTTTCTCAAAGTGCCGCAGGCAGTGAGAAAGCAGGAAAAGAGAAGAACCAGAGTAAAAAG
>CAYQRG010000342.1:452-828 GCA_964419645.1 uncultured Eubacterium sp. | reverse complement strand
TTTAATTTTATTGTTTTCAAATGAAGACCTCCTTTGCGGATATTGCATTCTGTTTAATACTATATCAGATTTTATGTTTTTGCAACCAATTCACCTTTTTCCTTGCTTTTTCCCCGTATTTTTAGTATGATGAAAAATACGGAATATTTGTAAATATTTATAAAAAAGAGCGGTCTGTCTGCATTTGTAAGGCGATAAGTGCCCGAAAAAGACTGCTTTAGACTAAGGAGAGAATATGTCAGAATATGTGAAAGTCGCGATAGACGCAATGGGCGGCGACAACGCTCCGCTGGAGATCGTAAAAGGAGCTGTTGATGCAGTCAATGAAAACAAAAAGGTAAAAGTATATCTGGTGGGCCGGGAGGATGCGGTAAAC
>CAYQRG010000342.1:0-442 GCA_964419645.1 uncultured Eubacterium sp. | reverse complement strand
GCGGAACTGGCAAAATACACTTATGATAAAGAACAGGTAGAAGTGGTACATGCCTCCGAGGTCATCGAGACGGCGGAGCCGCCTGTTATGGCGATCCGTAAGAAAAAGGATTCTTCCCTTGTAAAAGCGCTGACCATGGTAAAAGACGGCACCTGTGATGCTTTTGTCTCTGCCGGCTGCACCGGAGCGACTTTAGTCGGCGGACAGCTTATCGTCGGGAGACTGAAAGGCATTGAGAGACCGCCTCTTGCGCCGATGATACCGACTAACAGGGGTGCTTCTCTTCTGATCGACTGCGGCGCGAATGTGGACGCAAGACCGTCCATGCTGGTGCAGTTTGCGAAGATGGGATCTATTTATATGGAAAATGTCTGCGGCGTGAAAAATCCGAAAGTAGGCATTGTCAATATCGGTGCGGAGGAAGAGAAAGGAAACGCGCTGG
>CAYQRG010000341.1:0-1534 GCA_964419645.1 uncultured Eubacterium sp. | reverse complement strand
GGCTTCAGGTGCCTGTGGCAGCAATGTCGTGAGGGTTCAAGTCCCTTTTCCTGCATTCGGTTTATAAGCCGGGAAGTTCTTAGAAAAGGGCTTCCCTGTTTTTTATCCCACGGAATATTTTGCAAGGATTCATGTCTGTGCAATTATTTGCCGGTTTAAGGTTTGCCGGGACATAAATGAAGGCATTTATGCATGGAGAATATATGCAGGAGAGAGGAAAGTATGAACCAAAGTACAAAAGAACATAGAAATCATCTGAAAATACAGGCGAACAGATATATGATCGGAGCAGGTGTTCTTTTCTGTCTATTAGCTGCCGCAGCTTTTATCATAGGAAACAAAACAAAGGGAGGCATGGCGGGATATGCTGTGCTGATTTTGGCAGGAGCAGCTTTTTTTCTGTTTACACTGGGATTTTTACGGAAAATGACACAGAATGTCACCGATTCGCTGATTTATCTGGAGCAGAAATTTGAAAAATTTTCAAAAGGAGATTTTTCAGAGCAGATAGAAGAAGGCGTCAATCTGGTAGAAGATTGCAGAAAATTAGCGGGATATGCGGAAATGATGCGCCAAAATGCCGACAACCGGCAAAAAGAATCCGAACGGGAAAAGGCGGCATTTTTAGAATCATTAGAAAAGCTTTGCGGGCAGATTGACAGTCTGCAGCATCAGATGACGGATACATCTGCATTGGCAGAAGAAATTGCCGGTTTTATGGAAGAAATTACCTCATCAGCAGGGGAAATTGACCGGTTTTCCAAGGAAGCGCAGACTTCTGTTACTCATTCCGTTTCTCAGATGAAAGAGAGTGAAGAAGAGATCCAGGCAATTTCTATCCGCGCAGACGGCATCAGGGATGAGGCGTTAAGGAGAAGGCAGATCGTCAGGCACAGACAGCTGGAGGTCAAAGACAGTTTTTCCAGATCCTTGAAAGGAATTCAGGCAATCGAGGAAATTTCCAATTTGGCAGAAGCCATTATGGAGCTGACAGAGAAGACGAATATGTTATCTTTAAATGCCAGCATTGAGGCAGCAAAGGCTGGGCAGGCAGGGAATGGTTTTTCTTTAGTTGCAGATGAGATCCGCAAGCTGGCAGACCAGTCGAAGAAAAAGGTAGAGGAGATTCAATGGATTTCCAGTGAGGCGCATTATGCAATTGACACTTTAAAAACAGATTCCGGGCAGTTATTGGATTTTGTGGATTCAAAAATTATTTCTGATTTTGATTTTTTCCTGGATATGGCGGATGTATATGGCAATGATGCAGAAAATTTGCAAAACATTGCAGAAGGATTGGGAAAAGCATATCAGGAATTATCTTCTTCCATAGAAGGAATTTCAGACGTTGCAGGACAGATTGACAAAGCGGCAAAGGATGGTTTTGCTAAAACCACGGACTTGACGGAAAAGGCAGCTGACATGGCAGAGAATGCAGATTTAGTGAA
Organism: uncultured Eubacterium sp.; assembly: GCA_964419645.1. Classification (GTDB taxonomy): domain Bacteria; phylum Bacillota; class Clostridia; order Lachnospirales; family Lachnospiraceae; genus Roseburia_B. Next base: position 86 of record CAYQRG010000341.1, on the reverse strand, counting down.
AGAAGATTTTAAACAGGCGGAAAGAAACATACAGAATTTAAAAAATTTGTAAAAAAAGAGGAAAAAAGAAATCCGTACAGAAAAAG
>CAYQRG010000340.1:766-1545 GCA_964419645.1 uncultured Eubacterium sp. | reverse complement strand
CGTATCCTGCTCCTGAATCAGACAGACCGCAATATTGGAACAATGATCTGCCACTCTTTCATAATTCGTTGCAATATCAGACAAAATCAATCCCAGCTCTATGGTACATTTCCCTTTGCGCAAACGTTTCATATGATGCTTCTTGATGTCTTTATTCAATTCATCAATCACTTCCTCTAAAGGCTCTACCGCAAGCGCTTTCTTTTCATTATCTTCTGTAAATGCGCTTATTGTGCGATTCAGAATATCCTCTATTGCAGTTTTATATAGACGCATTTTGGCTGTCCTGATACGCCAGATTCCGGCTGTTTAATTTCGTCAGATAAATGCCAAGCTTATCCTGATAGAGATCAATTTTTTCCTCCAAAGCAATGACATTTTGCGCCGATTCCCTGGAATAACTGCTTAAAGATTCCATTGCAGCAAGAAAACATTCTTTTGACAACTCTGCCATTTTATTCGCAAGACTTCTGCATTGCTCAATAGCAAATCCCGGTGTTTGTAAAAACCGCTCGTCCAAAATCTGAAATTCCTCATCCTCCATCGGCAGTTTTTCTTCCTCCGAAACAGGAATTGTCAGATACGCCAGCTTTCCCAGTCCATGTATAAAGGGCAGTAAAATTACAGTTGTCCCTATGTTAAATACACTGTGAATCAACGCAATTCCTGCCGCCCCTACCGTCCATTGGGCAAATCCGAAATCAACAAATACATCCAGTCCAAAATAAGCCACCATAAAAACGGCTGCTCCGATCAGATTAAAATACAAATGTACAAAT
>CAYQRG010000340.1:0-756 GCA_964419645.1 uncultured Eubacterium sp. | reverse complement strand
CATTCTTATTTGCCCCTATGGAAGAAATCATTGCCGTTACACAGGTTCCGATATTCTGTCCCATAATAATTCCGATTGCCTGGGATAATTTCATAATACCGGAATTTACAAATCCCACTACCATAACAGTCGTTGCCGAAGAAGACTGAATGACCGCCGCCCATTACACTCATTCTGTACAAAAAAAGCGCCAGACCGCCCACCAGCGTCAATCCACCAAAAAGATCCATGCCCTATCCTCCCTGTGTGTATCTTCCATAAACTGTTTCTTTTAGATTATGCCCGAAATTATTTTATTTTTACTCATTTTTTTCAAATTTCTGCATAAATATAATATTGGGGCTAAATTTCCAAAAGCAAGATTAAGAAAAAGAAAGGATCGAGGACATATAGATACTATAAATCACGCATTATCCGAACCGGAATTTCGGTTAAAGAAAAACTGGGCTATCCAATACGTTGCATTCAAGCTGAAAATGATCGATTTCAAACTGTCTTCCAAATACAAGCGAACCGTTATGCAAAAAGTAGAGCATCGCATCAAAACTGCAGACAGTATTACCCGAAAATTAATCAAAAAAGGCTATCCTCCCACATTTGAAAATGCCGTATCCAATTTAAATGATATTGTGGGAATCCGTATTGTATGCCTGTACAGCGACGACGTCTATAAAATTGCAGAAATTTTGAAACAACAAAAGGATTTTCTGTTAATCAAAGAAAAAGACTATATCAAAACACCCAAAAAAAGCGGTT
>CAYQRG010000339.1:0-1570 GCA_964419645.1 uncultured Eubacterium sp. | reverse complement strand
AGAGTACGCAGCAAATCACAAAAGCCATGAAGCTTGTTTCTACCGTTAAACTGCAAAAGGCAAAGAACCGCGCAGAAGAAACGAATCCATATTTTAACTACATGTATCAGACAGTAGTTTCCATGCTGCAAAGATCGGGGACGATCATGCATCCCTACCTGAAGGCAGGCGAATCGCAGAAAAAAGCGATTGTTGTCATTACTTCTAACCGTGGACTTGCAGGCGGCTATAATTCAAATGTTGTAAAACTTGTGACAGACAGCGGATTTTCAAAAGAAGATGTCAGGATTTACGCCATCGGAAATAAAGGAAAAGAAACGCTGGAACGGCGTGGATATGAGATTGCAGCGGATTATTCCGGTGTGATCGAGGCTCCTGTATACGAAGATGCAGCAGCAATCTGCGGCCGAGTATTACAGGCCTTTCAGGACGGTGAGATCGGTGAGATCTATCTGGCATATACGCATTTCAAGAATACCGTGAGCCATGAGCCAAAACTGATGAAGCTTCTTCCCATTGAAATTGATGAAGAAGAGGTAAAAGAGGATTCCAATGTTCTGATGAATTATGAGCCGAGTGATGAAGAAGCTTTGGATATGATCATTCCCAAATATGTTACAAGCTTATTCTATGGAGCGCTGGTAGAAGCAGTAGCCAGTGAAAACGGCGCCAGAATGCAGGCAATGGATGCTGCAACAAGCAATGCAGAAGACATGATTAGTGATTTGTCACTGAAATATAACAGAGCACGTCAGGGCTCAATTACACAGGAATTAACAGAAATTATTGCAGGTGCATCAGCAATTTCGTAATTGTGATGTGCGGAATAAAAATAAGGAGTGATAGGAAAAAATGGCAGATAAGAATATAGGTAAAATCACTCAGATCATTGGTGCCGTTTTGGATATTAAATTTTCAGAAGGACACCTGCCGGAGATCAACGACGCTATCAACGTAACCACGAAAGAGGGTAAAAAACTGGTAGTGGAAGTATCCCAGCATTTGGGTGATGATACAGTCAGATGTATCGCCATGGGCTCTACAGACGGACTTGTCCGCGGAATGGATGCAGAAGCAACCGGAGCATCCATCAGCGTTCCGGTTGGAGAGAACACCCTGGGACGTATGTTTAATGTCTTAGGAGAACCCATTGATGAAGTGGAAGCTCCAAAAGATGTAGAATACTGGCCGATACACAGAAAGGCACCTTCCTTTGAGGAGCAGTCAACTTCTCAGGAAATGTTAGAGACAGGAATCAAAGTCGTAGATCTGCTCTGCCCGTATCAGAAAGGTGGAAAAATCGGACTTTTCGGCGGCGCAGGTGTAGGCAAGACGGTATTGATTCAGGAATTGATCCATAATATTGCAACAGAGCACGGTGGATATTCCGTATTTACCGGTGTAGGCGAGCGTACCCGTGAAGGAAACGACCTCTACTACGAAATGAAAGAATCCGGCGTTATCGACAAGACGACAATGGTATTCGGACAGATGAACGAGCCGCCCGGAGCAAGAATGCGTGTTGGTCTCTCCGGACTGACCATGGCAGAATATTTCCGTGACAAGGGCG
>CAYQRG010000338.1:0-1581 GCA_964419645.1 uncultured Eubacterium sp. | reverse complement strand
TTTTGGATGCTGAGATTTTTTCAGATATTTCATATTATGAAGGATTACAGGATATCAAGCAGGCATACCTTGACATTGATGAGGCGCTTGAGTTAGTTCCGACAGAAGGTACATATGCAATTCCATATGCAGCAAATGCGGCGGGCATTCTTTATAATAAGGATATGTTTGAAGAGCATGGCTGGGAAATTCCGGAGAACTGGGAAGAACTGCAGGCTTTATGTGCAGATATCCAGTCGGAAGGAATTCTTCCTTTTTACTTTGGATTTAAGGATACATGGACCTGTCTGGCGCCATGGAATTCACTGGCAGTTGACTTGGCTCCGTCTGATGTATGCCAGCAGGTAAATGCAGGAAATGCGCATTTTTCTTCTGAATACAAAGAAACAGCGGAAAAGATGCTGGAGCTGATAAAATATGGGGAGGACGGACCTTTTGCATATGGGTATAATGATGCCTGTACTGCTTTTGCAAACGGAGAGTCAGCAATGTTTGCAATTGGAAGTTATGCAGTTCCCCAGATTAAATCCGTAAATCCGGATATGGATATTGATTCCTTTGTGACACCGGGAAGCAGCAGTGCAGACGGTAATACATTAAATTCCGGTGTGGATTTGATGTTTGCGGTAACAGAGGAATGTGAAAACAAAGAGGCTGCTTATGAAGTAATCCGGTTTTTGCTGGAGGATGAAAATGTTCAGGCATATCTGGATGACCAGAATGCAGTTCCCTGTAAAAGCGGAGATTTTAACCTGGCTCCCAACTTAGACGGCATGAAAGAATATATTGTAAACGGAAATATGACGGACTTTCAGGATCATTACTATCCTGCTGAAATGGCAGTGGATGCCCAGATTCAGACATTTTTGATCGAACAGGATGTGGATGCGTTTTTAAGCAAATTTGATAAGGACTGGACCAGATATAACCGTGACATTATCCGTATGGTGGAAGAATACAACGCACAAAACAAGTAGAAGGGGAGGAGAAGGAATATGAAAAAAATGAATAACAGGGAACGAACATTTTTCTTAATGACAGTGCCGATTTTGATTCTGTTTTTTGCATTTAATACATTGCCGCTGATTAAGGGCTTTATGTATAGTTTTACGAATTTCAAAGGATATGGTTCCTATGACTGGGTAGGGCTTCGCAATTATGCGGATTTGTTTACCGATGCCCGTGTAGGCCATTCCTACTGGTTTACGATTAAGTTTGCAATTGCCACGACAATTGTAGTGAATGTGATCAGCCTGATTCTTGCCCTTGGTTTAAACAGCAAGATAAAATTTAAGAGCGCATTGCGTGGAATGTATTTTGTTCCCAATATTCTCGGAGCTCTTGTAGTAGGTTATATTTTCAACTATTTCTTTACTTATATTGTTCCGGCAGTCATTAACATGATGGGAGGAGAGAGTACCAGTATTCTTGCCAGTACGAAATGGGCATGGGTCGGTATCGTTATTGTGTGTGCATGGCAGGCAATTGCCATGAATACGATTATTTACATATCGGGACTGCAGACAGTGCCTGAAGATGTATATGAGGCAGGCTCCATTGACGGAGCAACCGGCTGGACGC
>CAYQRG010000337.1:0-1582 GCA_964419645.1 uncultured Eubacterium sp. | reverse complement strand
AGAGATTTTCTTATCTGTTCCATCCTTAAGAAGATAGGTAATTATAATCAAAGGTTCTTCTTCGCCATTCGCTTTTTTAAATAAATCATATTTCAAAAATCCTGTTAATTTCAATGCTAACTCAACATCCTCATGACTCGAAACTTCTTTAACCTCATCTGTAACACTCGGATATGAGATATTGACAGATTGAATATCTTCTAAATCTGGCAATCCTAAAAGGTACATACCATCTGTAAAAATCCTGATTCCGACAATCAAAACGATTATAACTATCACTTCTGTTAAGAATCGAATAAGATCTTTAACAATTTTATTCACCAATTTTTCCCTCCTATTCCGATTTGTTAGTGCAGTATAAATGATTTTGAATGATTGCTTCTATCGTTATGTTATCTGGATTCATATGACCATAACATAATGGAAATAAGGCTGCATAAACAATCAATACAGTATATTTTCTTTTTCATGGTTATCCTCCTCTAAAAAATATATTTTGTATCATACTATATTTTATTGCATATTTCAATGCATGGGAAATAGTCGGAATTGTTTCAGACTACTTCCTATTGGCCGACAGTTCTGTTTAAAAGAATCCCTTTTTGTATGTTCTTCAAGCATAAAAAATCTGCGAAAATCAGCCTTTTGTACAAGAAGGTTGATCTTCGCAGATTGAGAGGTTTTAATATCAATTAAAGTTCTGCCATCTTCTGTCTCATGTCCAACAGAATCTTCTTTTCCAGCCGGCTCACCTGCACCTGACTGATCCCTAAAACTTTAGCCACCTCCGTTTGAGTTTTTTCCTGATAATATCTAAGTTTGATCAATTTCTGCTCTTTTAGCGGCAATTCTCCTATCAATTGCTTCACCACAAGATGATTTAACACTGTCTCCTGTTCATCCTGCTTTTCATCTGCCAATTGATCTACCATAAATATCTCATTACCATCATTCTGATAAACGGATTTATAAATGGATTCTATATGCACATTTGCTTCCATGGCAAGCACTACCTCTTCAACAGTAAGCGATGCTTCCTCTGCCACTTCGGTCAAAGTCGGTTCCCTGTTAAGACTTCCGCTCAGCCGCTCTCTTGCATAGTTGATACGCATGCCATTTTCCTTGAGACTTCTGGATACCTTAACCATTCCGTCATCCCTGATAAATCTTTTAATCTCTCCTGTAATAAGAGGAACCGCATAAGTTGAAAATTTCACATCATAATCCGTATTAAACTTGTCTATCGATTTTATTAATCCAATCACGCCAATCTGGAATAAATCCTCCGCCTCATAGCCCCGTCCTAAAAACCGCTTCACGATATGATGCACCAGTCCCAGATTCTGCTCTATCAGTACTTCTCTGGCTTCCTTTTCTCCTGCCTGTGCTCGTTCAATCAGTACTGAATTCTCTGCCATAAGTCATTCCTCGTATCCGACCCACGGCGTGATCCCCAGTTTTTTCTTCATTCGCACTATTGTTCCCATTCCCGGCTGTGAAATCACTTCAAGATCATCCATAAATGCTTCCATAAATGCAAATCCCATTCCTGACCTGTCCATTTCCGGCTTTGTTGTAAAAA
>CAYQRG010000336.1:0-1597 GCA_964419645.1 uncultured Eubacterium sp. | reverse complement strand
AGACTTAGGGTGGCTATGGGGATGTCTCTTCGGAAAATATCGGAACATGCACCGATCTCCGAGGGTGTGGAAGCCAGCGTGATCGAAGAAAAATATTATGAACCGCCTCTTATCAATGTGATAAAGTTTGCCTGTAATTCCTGTGCGGAAAAACGGATTATGGTGACAGAGGGCTGTCAGGGTTGTCTGGAGCATCCCTGTATGGAAGTATGTCCGAGAGGCGCTATCAGTATGGTAAACGGCAAGTCTCATATTGATGAGGAAAAGTGCATTAAGTGCGGAAAGTGTCTGGATGCCTGCCCTTATAACGCGATCATCAAGCAGGAGAGGCCCTGTATGAAGGCCTGCGGCATGGGAGCTATTAAATCCGATGAATATGGCAGGGCGGAGATCGATCAGGATAAGTGCGTATCCTGCGGTATGTGTCTTGTGAGTTGTCCGTTCAGTGCCATTGTGGACAAGGGGCAGATCTATCAGACGATCATGGCATTGAAGAGCAGCACGCCGGTAGTCGCTATTTTAGCGCCTTCCATTGCAGGACAGTTTAAGGGTCTGAAAAATACACAGATCAGGAGCGCTTTTCAGGCACTGGGCTTTACGGACGTAAGAGAGGTTGCGATTGGAGCGGATCTGTGCGCCATTGAGGAGGCAAAGGACTTTTTGAAAGAAGTGCCGGAAAAACTGCCGTTCATGGCAACGTCCTGTTGTCCTTCCTGGTCCATGATGGCAAAGAAGCTGTTCCCGGAGCAGGCGGAATGTATTTCCATGGCGCTGACGCCGATGGTATTGACGGCACGTCTGATCAAGCAGAGGAATCCGAACTATAAAATTGTATTTGTGGGGCCCTGCGCGGCAAAGAAATTAGAAGCCAGCAGACGGACTATCCGAAGCTATGTGGACTTTGTGCTGACATTTGAAGAAGTGGCGGGAATGTTTGACGCGAAGGGTATTGATTTTGCAAAGCTTCCGGAAGGAGAGCCGCTTCTTCGGGCAAGCGCGGACGGCAGAGGGTTTGCTGCCAGCGGCGGTGTGGCAAAGGCCGTGGTAAATGTGATCAAGGAGATGGAGCCGGAGCGGGAGGTCAAAGTGGAATGTGCGGAAGGACTGCAGAACTGTAAGAAGCTTTTGACGCTGGCAAAGGCCGGAAGATATAACGGTTATCTGCTGGAGGGTATGGCCTGTCCGGGCGGTTGTATTGCCGGGGCGGGAACGATCGAGTCTATTAAGACTGCCGGGGCGGCGCTGGAAAGTATGAAGAAGGAAGCAGGGTTTAAAGACTGCCTCGGGACGAGATATGAGGACCGGCTGCAGGAGCTGGAAGAGTTTCAGATGTAGAAAAAGGGGGAAAGAGGCATAAAGTATGGGAATCGAATTTGGCATATTGCCGTGGATAACGGCTCTGGGAAACAGCGGGATCATTTGGATATTGCTGGCCTGTGTTTTAACCGCGATCCCGAAGACAAGGAAGACAGGTATTGTTTTAATTGCGGCTCTTTTATGGGATGTGGTGTTGTGCGACGGGATATTGAAGCATCTGGTGGCAAGGGTTCGTCCCTGCGATGTCAATACTTCGATTCAGCTGTTGATCAGCAGACCG
>CAYQRG010000335.1:0-1603 GCA_964419645.1 uncultured Eubacterium sp. | reverse complement strand
TACTGAGAATAAATTTTCCATGATAGGGCTTTCCCCATCCCAAAAGCATCCCCAAAGGTGAGCTTTTGCTTTTATCTTGTTTTTCCACTACATTTGCACCTCCTTATTAGCATCCAGAAAAAAGCGCAGCAGGCGTTCTTTATCTGTGCTGCTTTCCAAAGAATAATCTTCCATTACATATCCGTCTTCTATATGAAGTACTTGATTGCAGCACCGTACAATAAACTCTGGATCATGAGTTACCACCATAATCGTTTTTCCAGATTCGGCCAGCCGGTTCATGGCATCTGCCACCTGTCTCATATGGAATAAGTCAAGACCGCTGGTCGGTTCATCAAACAGAATAATAGGTCGCTCCGATGCGATATCTGATACAATAGCAACTCGCTGCTTCTGCCCGCCGGAGAGCCCCATCGGATGGCATTCTTTCAAATCCAGCAAGTCCATTTCTTCCAGAATGGTATCCACCCGACTGTTATCTTCCGAAACCATAGCGGCTTTTGGCATACTTATAAGAATTTCCTCGCTGACGCTCTCCGTAAAAAGCTGATGGTTCACATCCTGCATAACTATGTAGCATAACTTCATTCTTTGTTTAAGGTCATACCGTATACCATCCCGCTGTAAATTTCCCCTGCAGCGTTTTTCCAAACCACAAAGACACTGGGAAAAAGTTGTTTTTCCCGCCCCGTTATGTCCGATGACTGCTGTAACCGAGCCGGGAATCAACACTGCCTTTTCTATACACAGGGTTTCCCTTCGGCTTTTGGCATAAGAAAAATGAAAATCCCGCATTTCCCATATGGGGCGGCCAGCTGTCCTTTTTATGGAAGTGATATGTTTTAAGCTGCGCAAGGTAAGTGGACGAAGTCCCATCTGCTCGCGCACAAACTCCGGGATAGCAGTAAATTCCTCACCCATATAGTCGCCTTTGATTTCCCCGTCTTTCAAATAAAGAACGCGATCCGCCAAATCATAGAGATAATAAAGCCTGTGTTCCGCAATGATAACGGTTTTACCTAAATCTTTCAAAAGTTTCAAAAGTTTCCGAAGATCCTCAATGGAAGAAACATCCAGATTTGAGGAAGGCTCGTCAAACACAAATGTTCCTGGTTCCATGGCCGCTGCAGAACCACAGGCAATCTTCTGTTTTTCCCCACCCGATAAAGAAAAAATACTCCGTTCCAGTAATCCGGTGATATTTAATTGCTCTGCCACCCGCCTGACACGATTTCGGATTTCCTGTTCCGACAATCCATGATTCTCCGGTCCGAAAGCCAACTCCGAAGTCGTATCTACGTTAAAAAACTGACTGCGGGGATTTTGAAAGACCGAGCCGACTTTTTCGGAAATATCAAACAGGGATAAGTCTTTATACTCATTTCCATCCAACAAAACCTGTCCAGACAGTTCTCCTTCATAATAATGAGGAATAAGGCCATTGAATAATCTTGTAAGAGTTGTCTTTCCACACCCCGAAGCGCCGCAAAGCAATACAAAGGAATCATCCGTAATAGTACAGGATACATTCTTTAATGTCCCGTCATCCTGCAATCCCTTATCTCCCTCATGCTTGGAAAAATAGGAAAAGCAGACATTCTTA
>CAYQRG010000334.1:612-1608 GCA_964419645.1 uncultured Eubacterium sp. | reverse complement strand
GGAAGTGTCGTCCCGTCCTGCATGGTGACCTCCAACTTTTCAAACCGCATAATGTGTTTCATATTTACAACAATTCCCTTACTGATCATCATAAAGCGTTCCTTGGGGAGGCGCCGGTAGATATTTTCCATAGAATCTCTCTCCGTGTACACCGCGCCATTCAGGCATTGGAAAAAGACATATTTCTTTTCTTTTGTCAGGTACAGAATATTGTCCATCAGCACTTTGTAACCATAGGATCTGGTCAATATAATATAGTAATCTTCCCTGCGCGCCTTCTCTTCCTGGCAGATTCGCTCCAATATCCGGCACAGCTCCTTCTGATAGGAATCCTTCAGAATATAGTAGTATGCCCCGATCCTAATGCTTTGGAGGGCATATTTCTCATAAGAAGTGAGAAATATGATCCTCGCGTTCCGGTCTTTGAACTGAACCTTTTTCGCCAGCTCCAAACCATTCATCCCGGGCATTTCCACATCAAACAGATAAATATCATAATTTTTTTGCCCATTCAGTTCTTCAAGAAGCGTCGTAGCCTCCAGCCTCCGGATATCAACCACTTCGCCTTTTGCTGTAAAAAAGTCCTGCATTGTCTTCTTTGCCTCTTCGGCAAAAAGTATGTCATCTTCTACAATCACAATACGCATGCACTATTCCTCTGTCCTGTATCCTATATTCTCTCTGTCTCTCACAAATGAGTAAGACGGCTCTCTTTGATTGCCGGTTTCCGCAGGCAAGATTCTGGACCTCATAGTAATATACTTCCCTCCGAAATTCAATATCATGACCCAAATCGGTCTCATTTTGGCCTCCAAATACATTCAAAAAGCCCCATTGGAGCTGCCAACCACTCCAATGGGGCTTTGAAATAAATCTAATTTGTACTCCATTCCTATAAAACAAGCCTGGGAATCCAGTATGTATGCGGCTTTCTGAGCTTTTCATATCTACTCGAACTCGGCGTGTTCTTTGTTACTCTTAACTGTATTTGTTTTA
>CAYQRG010000334.1:0-602 GCA_964419645.1 uncultured Eubacterium sp. | reverse complement strand
ATTTAAAAAGATATTATGGAAGATTCTATAGGTTGTGTACTCTTTAGAGACAGTAGAAATGATGAGAAAAGAAGCAAAAGGAAGAAAATCGGAATGTATCAGAAAGTGTAAGAACGTATTAGGACTTACTTCTTTTAAATATGCCAAAAATGCTGGGATTTTCAATACTTTGAGGATTGGAGCGGATAAAAGGAAAGGAAGAGAACCTTGTAAGAGTGAATCCTACAAGGTCCTGAATTTAGCTTTTTATCCGGTTGTTTCCGATAAGCGTAAAATATAATATAAACTGCCATCAGCCAAAAATTTATCCGCAAGATCATCCAGTCTACTCAAACTCAATCGTCGCGGGCGGCTTCGGGCTCATATCAAAGCATACTCTGTTCACATTTTCCACTTCCGCCAGAATCCGGTCCGTGATCTTCTGCAGCACATCCCAGTCCACTCTCTCAATGGTGGCGCTCATGGCGTCCACCGTATTGATCGCACGGATGATCACCATATACTCAAAGCATCTGGCGTTGTTTTTCACGCCCACAGACTTGAAATCCGGAACCACGGTAAAATACTGCCACACCTTTTTATTAAGTCCTGCTTTCTCAAAC
>CAYQRG010000333.1:0-1615 GCA_964419645.1 uncultured Eubacterium sp. | reverse complement strand
AGGACGATACGGTCTGCTACGGTTTCGGCAGCACCTGCATCCGGGTCCTCGAAACCAGAGAAAGTGGGAAGATTCATCTGGAGCCGCTGGCCGGAAATCAGAGGATGGATAGTACGTGGGTGGATTTGCCTATTGACCGAGTATCCGGCTATTGCACCCTGCTGGAGCGACAGTTGCGAAAGGAGGCGGGTGTATGAGTCGAAAGCCGCTTCCCGTAACCAAGTTTGAATCGTCCATGACGACAACCGTTGAGATGACCGAGATCGACGGTATGAAACCGGGAGCCATCCTCCGTTTCACCGACATTGGTAAGTCTGGGCGACCCAGCGAGACGAAAGAACTCCATACTTGTTACGGTGATCTGTATGTGATCGTGAATGCGCTGCGGGACTACGCGAATCTGCTGGAGGGCGTGATTCAGGAATGGGAGTTGAGCGGATTCCAGGCCGCCGCCTACGAACTCCACGCCGCCCGTTGCCGCAAGATTGCCGGGAAGTATGCCGCCTCCATCGACTACGATTATGACAAGGCTCTGGAACGTTGCGAGAGACGCCGGTCTAAGGGTAAGCGGGATAGCGATACAGGCATGGACGGGCTGGAAGCCTTTCTGCGGATGAAGGAAATCAGACATCTCAAACAAGAAAAATCGCAAAATGCTGACAGCCATCAGAAAGGAAATCGAAATGAAAATAGGTGATTCTGTTTCTACGCCCCGGTTCTGCACAGTTCGGATTGGCGCGATCTTTGCAACCACGATGGAGGCCCGCGCTGCTGGATTCTCTGAGCCGACCTACTACGAGGGTGAGTGTACCATATTGGGCAAAGTTCTGGATATGTACCACATGGAGTTTGCCGCCATTCCCAAGGACAGATGCCATGCGTAAGCCGAAGATTCATCGAGTCAATCCGAAGGAGCTGACGGATGTAATAGACCGCCGTATTCCGATGGGGCTGTTCCTGACGAGGGAGGACCGTGTATGGGTTGCGGTGGATAACACCACTGGTGACGCATGGACGGAGGAATTTCGTTGGAAGCATCAAGCTGTCCGCTGGTTACGGGGTAAATTCGAGATAACGTGACGAGGTAGGTGTTGTTATGCGCATATTGGTAGTAGAACCTGGATGTAGACCAGAGCTGCGGGAAATCGACGGCTCTTTGAAGTCCATGCAGGAGATCGTGGGTGGTTTGATCCAGCCCATGTATCCGTTCGATGATCCAGTTGCTTTGGTCTGCAATGACGAGGGCAAGCTGCTCGGTCTGCCAATGAACCGTGGGCTGCGGGGCGAGGAGGGGCAGATATACGATATCGTCTTCGGAACGTTCTTCCTGTGTGGTGCTCCCGATGACAGTGACCGCTTTACCAGTTTGACCCCAGAGCAGACCGAACGGTATCGTGAGCGCTTTTATACCCCGGAAATGTTCTTGGGAATGGATGGTCGCATCGTCTGCCTGCCGCTGGAGGTCGATTGAGAATCTTATAGGGAATCCTTTGCGCCGCAATGGGTTCCCTTCGTTATTATCCAAAGAAGAGCCTTGGAACTGAATAGAGGGCAGTGATTACAGCTCTGTCAATCTGTGGGATGTACTAAAATAAGTGTGTCCGATTTAGGATAC
>CAYQRG010000332.1:0-1620 GCA_964419645.1 uncultured Eubacterium sp. | reverse complement strand
CAAATATACAGGGAAGAGAATTATTTCCTTTCTTGTTTTATAAAAGAGTGCCGGAATTTGTTCTGTTATTGTTTTTGAGTGTTGGAATTTATGGAACACTTGTCATAGACGGATATATTGCTTATCTGGGATTTTCCCTTGGATTTCTCTCTGTCATATCGATTATGAACTATGGAATCCGCGGAGTCCTTTTAATGGTCGGATTTTTTCTTCCCCAATGGCTGTTTTATGTGCCGATGTTAATTCTGTGGCGGATTCGGCTAAGACAGTATAAAGGACTGGAGAAGGAGTATCCTTTTGGGGAGAGGAAGAGAAAGGGCAGTATGAAATGGGCTGTTATTCTGGCAGAGGCAGCCGTGTTTACTTTTCTGGGGCTGTTTATGGAAAGTTATGTGAACCCGTTTTTCTTGCAGAAAATCATACGCATGCTGGGATAAATGTATAAAAAATGCCGGAAAGAGGAAATATCCTTCCGGCATTTTGTATGCGCTATTAAACATTCATTTCTGCAATATTATAAATCAGCTCCTTGGATGCTTCCCAGCCAAGGCAGGGATCTGTAATGGATTTTCCATAGATATGTTCGCCGACTTTCTGGCTACCGGGTTCAATGTAGCTTTCGATCATAACACCCTTTACCATGCGGTGGATGTCGGAAGAAATCTTGCGGTTGTGCATAACTTCTTTGACGATACGCACCTGTTCGGCATATTTTTTATTGGAATTGGAATGGTTTGCATCAATAATCGCAGCCGGATTCATAAGATCCATTTGATCGTAACGCTCAATCAGACGCATAATATCCTCATAGTGATAATTCTGTACACAGTTTCCGTGTTTGGAAACAGCTCCTCTTAATACAACGTGAGTCAGAGGATTTCCTGTCGTTTCTACTTCATGTCCCCGATAAACAAAATGATGCCGATGCTGTGCGGCATAGACGGAATTTAACATAACCGTAAAATCGCCGCTGGTGGGATTTTTCATGCCGGAGGCAACATCAAAACCGCTGACAGTCAGACGGTGATGCTGGTCTTCCACAGAGCGGGCTCCGATTGCAACGTAGGAAAGCAGATCTTCCACATATCCCCAGTTTTCCGGATAAAGCATTTCGTCTGCACAGGTCAAACCGCTGGCTTCAATGGCATGAATGTGCATATTACGCATGGCAATCAGTCCGGCGAGCATGTCCGGTTTCTTTTCCGGGTCCGGCTGAGAGGCAATTCCTTTATAGCCTTCTCCTGTGGTACGGGGTTTGTTGGTATAAATTCTTGGGATAATAATCAGACGGTCTTTTACCTCTTCGGCGACGGGAGCTAAGCGGCTCACATAATCTAAAACAGCGTCCTCATTATCGGCAGAACATGGTCCGATGATAACCAAAAAACGGTTATCCTTTCCGGTGATCACATCTGAAATCATTTGATCCCGTTCCTTTTTCAGGTCAGCCAGCTTTTGGGAAAGCGGATACTGTTCCTTGATTTCAGAGGGAGCGGGAAGTTTTTTTAAATAAGTAAAACTCATAAATCTTAATCTCCTTTCATAAAAAGAAAGGTTATAGAAACTGTGATCCATAACCTTTTTCGATGCAACCGGCGGGAATCGAACCCACATTGCAGG
>CAYQRG010000331.1:0-1625 GCA_964419645.1 uncultured Eubacterium sp. | reverse complement strand
CGCCTTTGGAAGATACGGTAATCTATGAGATGCATGTCAGAGGATTTACAAAAGATGCATCTTCCGGCGTGAAGTTCCCGGGCACTTTTGCCGGAATTTCTGAAAAAATCCCATATCTGAAAGAACTTGGCGTAACGGCAGTAGAGCTGATGCCGATTTTTGAATTTGACGAGTTAAAAGATGCAAGGGAATATCAGGGCAACCGGCTTTTAAATTACTGGGGCTACAATACGGTCAGCTTTTTTGCCCCGAATACCAGTTATGCAGCAGGAACAGAATACAACCAGGAAGGCAATGAATTAAAAGAGCTGATCAAAGAGCTCCATGAGAACGGACTGGAAGTTTATCTGGATGTGGTATTTAATCATACGGCGGAAGGCAATGAAGAGGGCCCGGTAATATCTTTTAAAGGATTGGACAATCAGATTTATTATATTCTGACACCGGACGGCTATTATTATAATTTCAGCGGCTGCGGCAATACCTTAAACTGCAATCATCCGATTGTACAGCAGATGATCATGGAATGCCTGAGGCATTGGGTGATCAATTACCGTATCGACGGATTCCGTTTCGACCTTGCGAGTATTCTGGGACGGAATGAAGACGGCTCACCCATGAGCAAGCCGCCCCTTCTGCAGTCACTGGCTTTTGATCCCATACTTGGCAACGTGAAATTAATCGCAGAGGCCTGGGATGCCGGCGGACTTTATCAGGTGGGGAATTTTCCTTCCTGGAACCGGTGGCTGGAGTGGAACGGAAAATACAGAGACGATATGCGTTCCTTTTTGAAAGGAGACTGCGGCAAGGCAGAGGCGGCAGTGACCAGAATTTTCGGTTCGGCAGACCTTTATGAAGAACGGCACGGCTGCAATGCTTCTGTGAATTTTATTACCTGCCATGACGGATTTACGCTGTATGATCTTTATGCGTACAATGAAAAGCACAATGAAGCCAACGGCTGGAATAATTCTGACGGGGCTAATGACAATGCAAGCTGGAACTGCGGTATAGAGGGAGAAACACAGGATCCGGAAGTGATGCGTCTTCGCATCCGCATGATGAAAAATGCGGCTGCCGTGCTGCTGTTTAGTAGGGGCGTTCCCATGTTTCTTGCAGGAGATGAGTTTGGAAATACACAGTTTGGCAATAACAATCCCTATTGCCAAGACAACATTATTTCCTGGCTGGACTGGAATCTTTTGGAAAAGAACCGTTCTGTATTTGAATTTTTTAAATTTATGATTGCATTCCGCAAAAAACATGATTCTATCCGCAAACATACAGCCACCAGCAGTTTTGGTTTCCCGGAAATGAGCGTTCATGATGTCAATGCATGGGAATGTAACCTCAGGGAAGATTCTCATTATATCGGAATTATGTATGCAGGGCGCACCAATCATGGCACAGATGATTGTGTATATCTTGCGATCAATACGTATTGGGAGAATTTGCGGATTACACTGCCGAAACTTCCTCTGGAGAAGGAATGGCTTTTGGAGGCGGATACGTTTGAAGAAGAAAGCGTCCTGTCAAAACCGGTAAGCGTTGGAGAAAGCGCAGAAGTCAGAGCACGGTCAGTCATGGTTTTCAGAGTGGGATCGATCTATGAATGAGACACATCA
>CAYQRG010000330.1:0-1625 GCA_964419645.1 uncultured Eubacterium sp. | reverse complement strand
GGTATCAGCAAAAGTACCACCGTATAAATTATTCACCAAGGCACGCGTTCCCTGGTCTCCGCTTTGATTTTTGCAGTATACGATGCCCGCACTGATATTCTGCTCCTGAGCCTCTGCATAAGCATTCAAAGCCCAAACTGCTTCAATAAAATCCTCTGTCGTCCATGTGTGTGTGTCTTCATCAATATACTGAAGAGCCCCCGCTTCCTGAAACATATCGTAATTAATCGCCATACAGTGTGCAGACATACAGATTGGAAATACATAATACGCGCCGTTTCCATGCTGGCATGCTTCTCTGATATTATCATATATTGCACCAGCAGTATCAGATTCCCATAGCTCTGACAGATCAACCATCCATCCTTTTTCACCCCAATTTGCCACAAGGCGCTCTGGTCCTTCCAGAACCAGATCCGGCAAGCTTCCGTCCACCGCTGCCTGATTGATCTTTTCATCCCCGTTATCGTAACTTAAATATTCCACAGAAACATGAATATCAGGATGTGCCTTATGAAAATCGGTCAACATACTTGCTACCGATGTCGGATTTCCCCAATTGCCCACCGGAAAAGTCCATAAAGTCAGTTCCGTAACTTCTCCGCTGCCGCTGTCATCCTCTAATTCGATATTCGGGTTTTTACTGCCACAGGAGGACAAAAGAACAACAGACAACAAAACGCTTATCAGAGCATATATTTTTTTCATAGCAAAATTCCCCTTTCCATTAATCTTGACCTAGTGAAGATACTGTCCCAACAGGGAGAGAATTTTTTGTGGTTCCAAGGGTTTTGCCGTATGTGCATTCATACCGGAATCAAGGCATTTTTGAATATCATCTGCAAATGTATCTGCACTGACCGCAATAATGGGAATCGTCTGTGCATCTTCCCGTTCCAGTTTTCGTATTGCAACTGTCGCCTCAAAACCTGTCATAACAGGCATTCGCAAATCCATTAATATGGCGTCATACCATCTCGGAGCAGACTTGCCAAACAGTTCCACACAGATCTGCCCGTTTTCCGCCCACTCCACCTCCGCGCCGAATTCGCACAGCATTGCATTTGCAATTTCCCAGTTCAATTCGTTATCTTCCGCTATAAGGATACGTCTGCCCTTTAATCCGATGTCAGCTTCTTCTTTCTGTTCCGGCTGCGGCGCCTCCGCTTCTATAAACTGACGTAGGCAATAATAAAGACTGGAACGGAACAAAGGTTTTGAAATAAAACTTCCGATATTGTTTTTTTCCGTTTTTATCTCCAATTCATCCCATTCACCGTCAGTAATAATTATGATAGGAAGCTCCTGTCCGAAACGATCAGACAACGCTTCGGCCGCCTTAATCCAATCTTGCCCCTGCATATCCCAATCTAAAAGAACCATGTGATAGTTCCCATTTTTGCCGCGACGCTCCTCTATCATCTGGAAAGCCTGCTGCATATCTGCCGCCGTTTCCGCCTTAAGTCCTATGGATTCCAATGAGGAAACAGCGAGACTTCCTGCTGTTTGATCATCATCGATAACCAGAATATTCTGTTTTGGCAGCTGTAGTTTCTTCTCCTGCTGCGCTGTTTTTTCCATATCCAAAGCAATATGAAAATGACTTCCCTTTCCCTGCTCGCTTT
>CAYQRG010000329.1:0-1631 GCA_964419645.1 uncultured Eubacterium sp. | reverse complement strand
CAAATGGAAAATGCGGCAATTAAAATTTTGAAAAATCAAAGTGATGCCGAGGATGCCGTTCAAAACGCTTTTATGCAGGTGATCCGGCATTTTGAAAAAATACATCAAATTCCATGTGACGAATTGCCCTTTTGGCTCATTTCTATAGTGAAGAACGAAGCCTATATGATTCTGCGAAAACAGAAGAACATTGTACCTCTGGAAGATTGGACCGACTATTCTAATCAGTCTGTAGATGTATTGGATTATGTAGGGTTAGTAGACCTATTCACAAAACTGCCCGATACATACCGGCAGGTACTTGAGATGAAGAGCATCTTAGGATATTCAAACAAAGAGATTGCGGTACACCTTGGAATTACAGAATCAGCGGTAGGCACAAGGGTGAGCCGAGGGCGCCGGCTCTTAAAAGAGATACTGGATAAGGAGGGTTTCCAGCTATGACAGAGCAAGAACTGGATCGTATCATGCGGCGTGTCTTGATTGATTCCATAAAAGTGGAGACCGAACGAGATAATGAGGACCCAGACCCCCCATTTAGGGCTACGTTCAGACATTAGCGCCAGATGCACGCTATGCTTGCGAATCCGATAAAATGGCTGCACAGGAGAGAACGTCCAGTGTGGAAGCGAATAGCACAACGAGTTGCGGTTTTGCTTCTCGCTTTCATCCTGGTTTTCGGCGGCATAATGGCTTTCAGCCCCTCTGCACGGGCGACAGTAGTCCGCTGGGTTATGGAGTGGTATGAAAATACTGTCAATTTTATATATACAGGAGAACAGAATACAGAGGCATTACCACAATATGAAATTACAAAACTCCCAGATGGATTTAATGAGATTGACAGGAAAATTACTCCAGAATTGGTTGAAGTGATTTATGAAAACGATCAAAGAGACATAATATGCTTCACTTATGTATTTATGCATCAAAGAGTACTTTCAGGCTTCGACATCGAGGACGTAGATACTTCTGAAGTTCAAGTCAATTCTCAGAAAGGCATATATTTTGAATCCCACACACCGGGGAGTCTAAATACATTGACATGGATTGACCCCAACCAGAACTTGCAATTCATAATCGACGGGACTTGTCAATATAACGAACTTCTGCACATGGCTGAAAGTATTTCTTTGTGCAAAACACCAAATTAAATAAATTCCTAAAAATGATGTAAGATTATCCCTCCTTCCTGCATTTACCTAGTATCAATGCAGAAAGGAGGGATATTATGAAGAGGCGAATCATTGCTTTGGCTTTGGCTTTGGCTTTCCCTTTGATACTGGCTCTGACGGTGTCTGCCTTTGCAGCAGAATTCCGCATAGCAGGGTATAATCCTGCACTGAGATTTAATGGGAATACTGCCATATGCTCGGCAACTTGTCGGGCCAGCAATTCGGATGACGAAATCGAGGCAACCTTGACTCTTTATCAGGGAGTGGAGTATGTGGACTCTTGGAGCGACTCTGGCACTTTCAGTGTTGTTATTTCTGAAAGCTGCAAAGTCGAAAGTGGCAAGTACTATCGACTGGTGTTGGAATACTCCATAAACGGAGAGTCTAAAAATCCGGTCTCGGTAGGTGGAACTTGTCCATAAAAATTCTTAATAGGGACTATCTTCACACAATATC
>CAYQRG010000328.1:0-1643 GCA_964419645.1 uncultured Eubacterium sp. | reverse complement strand
GACACTTCCATCATCTGCTCATATATTTTTATAATACTGTCAAAGTCCATCAGTTTCACATTCTCAGTCTGAATTTCTCCGATGTCATAAGGATTGCACAGCTCAAATTCCTGTATGCCGTCATCTCCCACAATCACGCTGCAACGCTCATAACTCCATGGCTCAAGGGTACTGTCCATATCTTCCAGCGCGCCTCCCGGGGAAAGTTCATATGTGACCGGCACACCGTCAAAAGCTCTTGAAAAATAAAATATATACCCCGCATCAAGCATTCCCTTCTCACTCGCGCCATTCTCTCCATGACAGAACATGCTGTAATCCCAATGGGAGACAGACAATCCAAGTCCCAGTTTTTCCACTTTTTCTTCTGCAATTTTTTTGGCATCTTCATAAGAGATATTCAGCATATTCTTTACGGATTCTTCCGGAATATAATTGAAACTTTCTTTATCCTGCATAACAAATTCGCCCTCTGTCCAGTCCGAAAATTCGTAAGGATCTGCAAGCAGCTCATTTTTGTTTTTTGAAATATGAAACCTGACGTCCGGTTTTAACATATAGTCGATGGTGTAATCATAAATGCCGTTTTCTGTTTCCGCCACTCCGTCAAAATGATCTACATCCACCTCTCTTACTCTCTCTTCTCCTTTTCCGTTCCAAAACTCCAAATTCAATGCAGGCGTCACCTCTTCTTTTTCCCGCTCCTCAGGAGCCGTTTTTAATTCCTCTTCGGCTCTTGCAATCACAGCGTCAATATCAAACTGTGGAGTTCCGTTTTCGTCTTTTCCGTATTCATAGGGATCCGGATTTCCCTCCGCTTTATATTTTTTCAGCGTTGTGATCCGGTTCTGAATATCTTCTTTTGTCTGGCTATGATAATTATAACCCTGATAAATCTTATCTCCCTCAAAAAATATTTTTGTCACCAGATCGATCAAGTCCTGATTCACTTCTTTTGCAGATACGGCATAAGTATTGACTGCATCTGCATCCGGCACAAAAACCTCTGCATCCGTATCAATCACAAGTTTTCCGTCCTCATAAGAAGTTTCATTTTTATAATGCTCCGGAGCTCCAAGGATTTCTGCAAGAGAGCTTTCCGTATTTTCTCTGCTTTCATACTGCTTTACGCTGTCTGCGCCTTTTTCCCTTACAATCGTCTCCTCCGGCGTTTTTTCGCAGCCGGAAAGAAGCATACATCCCATGCTAAGGCATAAAATTGCTGTAATTATATTTTTCTTCATCATATCCTCCTCGTCACTTTTGCATTTTGGTCTGTTGACTTTTATTTTAGGATATTATTTTTTGCAAATATTCATTTGGTTGTAAACATTTTGTAAAGAAATACTTCTTTTGACCGCAAAAAAGACACATGGTTTACAATTTACTGCTCCATGTGCCTTGACTCCTTTTGATATTAGATTGTTACTTACCTATGCCATTTGCATAATCTCAGCTTCAAGTTGCTTTAATTCATCAAGTGATAATGCAGGAACATAGTCCGCAATTTCTTCAAGTGGCATTTTACTTTTTTTTATCATTCTCTTCGCCATTTCTTTTGCGTTATCTAATACCGCCTTTTGTGCCGCCTCATTCCTCATATCTTCCATAATTTTACACATAATAGCCACTCCTTTCTCGTC
>CAYQRG010000327.1:0-1643 GCA_964419645.1 uncultured Eubacterium sp. | reverse complement strand
CTTTCAGAGGGACAGGGACAGGATACTTCACAGCAAGGCATTTCGCCGTCTTAAGAATAAAACACAGGTATTTCTGACACCCAAGGGAGACCATTACCGTACCAGACTTTCCCATACCCTTGAGGTATCACAAAATGCCAGAACCATAGCAAAGGCTCTGCGATTGAACGAAGATCTGGTAGAAGCCATTGCTTTGGGGCATGATCTTGGGCATACGCCTTTTGGACATGCTGGTGAATTTGTGTTGAATGATCTTTGTGAAGAAGGTTTTCGCCACAATGAACAGAGTGTCAGAATTGTGGAGAAATTAGAAAAGAACGGAGAAGGCCTGAATCTGACCTGGGAAGTAAGAGATGGCATCCTGAATCATCAGACAAAGACAATGCCCCATACCTTAGAGGGGAAGATCGTCCGGCTTTCCGATAAGATTGCGTACATCAATCATGACATTGACGATGCGATTCGGGCACAGATTATGGTAGAAGCAGATATTCCAAAAGAATTGTGCGACATCTTAGGCTATACCACCAAAGAACGCTTAAATACATTGATACATAATATTATTACCAACAGTATTGGCAAAGATGACATTAGGATGTCAAAAGAAGTAGAAGAGGCTATGCACAAGCTGCGTCATTTTATGTTTGAACATGTCTATAAAAATCCCATTGCAAAAGGAGAAGAGAATAAAGCAAGAGAATTATTAAAGCAGCTTTATTTTTATTATATGAATCATTTGGAACTGATTCCGGAGAAATATACCAGAATGCTGAAGGCAGGTGAGAAAGAGGACCGCATTGTCTGTGATTATATATCCGGAATGACAGATCAGTACGCAATTACTAAATTTGAAGAATATTTCCTGCCCCAGGCATGGCAGGTGGACGGTTATTAGAAAAGGGGGAATGCCGGATGCCCTTATATTCGGAGAATCTGATCGAGGAAGTCCGTTCAAAGAGCAACATTGCAGATGTAGTTTCCGGTTATGTGAAACTGCAAAAGAAAGGGAACACTTATTTCGGCCTGTGTCCTTTTCACAATGAAAAGACACCGTCATTTTCCGTGACGCCGGGGAAACAGATGTATTATTGTTTTGGATGCGGAGCAGGCGGAGATGTTTTTTCGTTTCTGATGAAATACGAGAATTTTACCTTTGGAGAAGCTATGGAGACCTTGGCGAAGCAAGTGGGAGTAGAGCTTCCGGAACAGGAATATTCTCCCCAGATGAAGCGAGAGTCTGACCGGAAGGGACAGCTTTTGGAAGTAAATAAAGAGGCCGGCAAATATTACTACATGCTGCTGCGCAGTGACCATGGCAAAAGAGCGTTGGAATATTTTAAAAAGCGGGGATTAAGCGATGAGACCATGCGCAGATTTGGTCTTGGCTATTCGGACAAGTTCAGTGACGATTTGTATCACTACTTAAAGAAAAAAGGATACGAAGATGAATTGCTAAAGGACAGCGGCCTGATTACTTATGATGAACGGCGGGGCGGCCGGGATAAATTTTGGAACAGGGCAATGTTTCCGATTATGGATGTAAGAGGAAAGGTTATTGGGTTCGGTGGACGAGTTATGGGAGAGGGGGAGCCGAAATACTTAAATTCTCCCGAGACCAAAATTTTTGACAAAGGAAGGAATCT
>CAYQRG010000326.1:0-1644 GCA_964419645.1 uncultured Eubacterium sp. | reverse complement strand
AGATGAGGTCCTCCAGCAGTTCCCGGATGCGGCTGTTTTCCTCCGCGTCCGGGCCGTACATCACTACCCGCAGCATATTGTATGACACCTCGCTTCCAGATGGATTTTGTTATAATTTGTATTTTACATATTTGAGGGAAAAGGTCAATAGCAACGCCTCGAATTGCACTTGGCACACCTCGAATTGATTGTTTCCAAACCGATGTTTCTATAAAAACGCGCCCTGACCGGCGCAGGAGGTGGTTTATTTGCATCTGATTATCGTGGAAGATTTGGCGGCAGACTGTGAGAAATTAGCGGAGCTGATTCGTGAGGACTGCGCCGGACATGAGGAAAATGTGGACTTCTCTTTCTACAGCAGCGGCGAGGACTTTCTGTCGCACTACCGCCCGAAATGCTGTGACGGACTGTTTCTGGATATCGTGCTGGGCGGACTGACCGGCATGGCGGCGGCACAGAAGGTTCGGGAGCAGGAGCCGCTTCTGCCGGTTATTTTTACGACCACGGTGCGGGACTATGCCGTGGACGGTTTCGCAGTGCGGGCCACGGACTATCTGATAAAACCCCTGACGCCGGAGCAAGTCGCCAGATGTATGGGGCGGCTGCGGGAATATCTGGCCCCACCGTCCACGATCTCTCTCCAGGAACCGTCTGCGCGGGGACATTCCAGGCTGGTGGAAATCATTTTGGACGATATCCTGTACGGTCAATACCTGGACCATGTGATGACTGTCTATACGGTTTCTGGTGTGTACCGTACCCGCAGTTCCTTCCAGGACTTCACCGCCCAGCTCCCGCACACAGGGCGTTTTCATATCTGCGGACGGGGGCTGGTGGTGAATATGGCCCAGGTGTCACGGGTGCTGGATACCGAACTGCTGCTGAAGAATGGGAACAGGCTCTCTTTCAGCCGGAACCGGAGACAGGAGGTACAAAAGGCATACGCGGATTGTGCGGCGGACCGTACCCGGAAAGGGGGCTGGGCAAAGTGAACGTTGTTTTGTCAGCCGCCGTCAACAGTATTGTCCTGTCCATTCCTGCCCACCTGATGGCCTACTATCCTTTCCGGGACCGCCTGCGCGTTGCCTTATGGAAGGTATTGCTGCCCGTCTGCCTGATTCAGCTTGCGCAGTCCCTTTTCTATGGCTGTACCATTTTGCAGGGCGGCAGCGGACAGATCGTAGCTTATGGCTTCGCTCCCATTTATATGGCAATCTATTTTTTGTCGGTCAGAGACGATCATTTCAAGGTGCTGTTTCTGTATCTGTTCGTCACAGACTATACGATGATTCTGCGGGGCGTGTCCGTCTTTCTGGAAGCCCGGTTCTTCGGTCGGCCCGGAATGGATTTTACCTCCTGGACCAGCACTCTGTTGAATCTGGTGCTGCTGGTGGTGTCGGCCCCGTTTATGCTCCGCTTGTTCTCCAATGCCAGGGATAAGGTATTCAGCGTGGATGCGCCGGTGTTCTGGCGGACGGCGTGGATGGTCCCCGCCTGCACAACGGTTATCGTGATGGCTTTCACCGCCAATTTTGAGATTGAGCGGGTACGTTCATTCAACTTTTTCCTTGCGCGGGTGCTGTTGCTGCTGTGCGTGATCGTGGTTTACTCCATCCTGCTGGACGCGCTGGACGGCATACGCCG
>CAYQRG010000325.1:0-1657 GCA_964419645.1 uncultured Eubacterium sp. | reverse complement strand
GCAGCAAGCAGTTCTTCATTAAGCTCCAAAAAGCAGTAGGGGGGGGTATTATGCTGAGCAGGTAATGTGTCATATCCCAAAGTGTGCTGGTCCGGGGCGCAGAAAAAACGATGTGACAGCAACATGGACGCATCTTTATAGGAAAGATGAATATCCTCCGGAGAAAAAACCGGTCTGCCATAGGCTAGGAACATAGAGGCCATAGGGCTGCCCTCCTGCGGCGGCTGCTTTTCAAAATGTTCCAGAAAATCAGAAAGTCTGTTTCTGCTGCGTGAGTCTTTCAGCAGGACAACACCATGATTGTTTACAAGCATTTGTTCAAAGAAGGTATTCCCTTTATTTGTCACTTTCAAAATATCTGCAAAAGTGTATAGCGCATTCTTTGAGCGCTCATTAAAGTCTTCACAAATAACGACCTGATAGGAGTCGGCAAGCAAGTGCATAGATTTTAGATATTTGCGCGAGTACGGACCCGCTCCGGTGTTTGTGAGTAAGTCAAAAAGGACAGAGTATTTTGCATTGTTTTGGAGTGCTGTCAGGTCATAAGCGGTTTTAGCTTCATCAGAGAGGACATCGCGTATGGTGCAGACAGCATGATAAAGTTCCTCTTTGTCTATAGGTTTTGTTAGGTAGAAGTTTGCACCGTATTTGATAGCTGCCTGTGCAGATGCAAAATCGGCGTGTCTGCTTATAATAATGCATTTTCCTTTATATCCGGCTTCTCTTACCAGACGTAAAACTTCGGTTCCCTGTATTCCGGGCATATGGATATCCAACAGGGCAAGAGAGGGATGCAGGGAAAGAATCTGAGAGAGAGCTTCTTCCCCGTCCGATGCTTCTCCGCATAATTGAAAACCAAGTAAGTCCCAGTCTATTATATTTTTCAGTTCGTCTCTGACAGAAAATTCATCATCTGCAATAAATAGTGTTTCCATGTTTTGATTCCCTCATTGAGAATTTTATTCTACAGCAACTTTTATGGCTACGGGAAAGCTGCTTCGCACAGAGGCAGTCTGAAAATGCAGACCCTCTTCATCCGTATGAAATGTAATCTGTTCGTCAAATCCAAGGACCTTCACATCACGGATGATGCCGTGGAAGTTTGGTTTGTTGGCATCATGTGTTTTGGATAAGGAGCGAATCGTAACATTGCCGTTTTCCGGATATTTCAGGCAGACAGCATAAATACAGCCGCATCCTGCGGTAAAGCGGAAGTCTTCGCTTGTATAAACAGTTGCGGAGCCGTCACTGAACTGTCCTTCGATTTCTTTTGTAGGCCCTTCTGCAGGATAACGCCAAGGTTTACTGTTATAAACAGCCTCTCCGTTTACGGCAAGCCATGAGCCGATATCTTTTAATATAGTGATTGTCTCTTCCGTAAAAGTACCGTCAGCCCTAGGTCCTACATTGAGCAGAAGATTTCCGTTTTTGCTGACAACATCTATTAAATAACAAATCAGTTCATTGCTGCTCTTGTAGTCAAGACTGGTAGTATAACACCATGAATTCCGCATGATAGAAGTGTCTGTCTGCCAGTGGTAAGGTCTGGTGTCCGCGAACTTACCGCGTTCCACGTCTACAATACCGCTGCCGAATGCCATGGCATCATGCTTGTAGCAGATAGCGGTAGGAAAGCCCCATTCCAAACCTCTGTTAT
>CAYQRG010000324.1:0-1657 GCA_964419645.1 uncultured Eubacterium sp. | reverse complement strand
GGTTTTTACGTCCATCTTGATGATCTTATCGCAAATCAAGTACCAGCTTTTCCAAATCATCCTCAAAGTTCCAAACGATTTCCAGGCGTCCATCAGGGTAAACATAGACCACATTCAAAACTTCGCTGATAATCTCTTTGGTTATCTCCTGGACTTCCCGATATTTTTCAAAGGCGGAAACAAATGCGTTGTCCAGGTGACCATCAGGGGCAGCGTTTTCTAAAGCAGCTTCCAGTTCAGCGATCTGGGCGGCAGTGGCATCCTTTTGTTTCACAGCGGCGGTTTTTACCGTAAGATATTTCTCTTTGCTGATTTCGCCCAACGCAAAGGATTCGTATAACGCCGTCATTTGCTGACGCTGCTGCTGGTATATTTCCCGCAGTCTTGAAAGTGTTTTTCGTATGGAAGCTGTATCCCTTCTTTCCCCTTGATGCTGTTCTTCCCACAGCCTGCGCAGTTCTACCGCTACCAATGCCTGTACCCGCAGCCCTTCTTGAATCGCTTCCAGAATACCAGCTTCGGATATCCGTTTCGCACATTGATAGAACTCATTCATCCGTGGGGTACGGCACGAAAAACAAGCCTGTTTTCCCCTGGACCGGTCCATCGCAAGGCCGCAGACACCACAGCGGATTTTCCCGTGCAGCAGCCAGCTGCGCTTTTTTATTTCATCACGCTCAACAAAATCCCTCATTGCTTCCTGAGCGCACTTAAATTCTTCCCGTGTCACAATCCCTTCGTGGGTATCTTCTACAGTAATCCACTCTGTCCGTCTGACTTTGATGGTATGCCAATGACCTACCCTATCCCGTATCCTCTTGCCAAAAATATTCGTTCCAATATAACGCTCATCCCGCAGGATCGCTGCAATCGCACCGCCTGTCCAGAAATTTTCCTCATGAATACTGGGCCATCTGGTTCGGGAACATCCTGCCGCCCGTTTATAGAGCATCGGTGTTGGTATAGCTTCACGGTTCAGCAGCGCCGCAATCTGCTGCGGTGTTCGTTTATCCCCTGCCAGCAGGAAGATACGCCGTACTACTTCCGCTGCCGGCTGGTCAATAACAAGATGGTTCTTATCAGCCGGGTCTTTATCATAGCCGTAGGGAGCGAAAGGCCCCAGGAAGTCCCCTCTTTGAGCGCGTGATCTCTTGGCACTTCGTACTTTGCGGGATAAATCCCGGCTGTACAGATCATATAGAAGAACCTTAAAAGAGGTTTCCAGGCTGTCTACATCCGCTGGGCGGATACTGTCAAAGCCGTCATTCACGGCGATAAACCGCACTCCGAGAAAAGGAAAGATTGTGGCAATATAGTTGCCTACTATAAGATGATCTCTCCCAAATCTGGATAAATCCTTAACCACAATGCAATGGATTTTCCCCTGCCGCGCCTGGGAAATCATTTCCTGAAAAGCAGGCCGTTCAAAGTTTTTGCCGCTCCAGCCATCGTCACAGAACTCTACCACACGGCTTTCCGCCAGTTCAGGAGTACGGCTGATAAATGCGTTCAGTAAACTGCGCTGATTGGATATGCTGTTCGATTCCAGTTTGCCGGTCTGCTTCAAATCTGCATCTTCGGAGGACAGGCGCAGATATTCAGCGGTAATATACTCCTTCATACCAGCCCCGCCTTTCCATCCGTCTCCAAAAGCTGG
>CAYQRG010000323.1:0-1659 GCA_964419645.1 uncultured Eubacterium sp. | reverse complement strand
CAATTATAGAGTGACAAAAGACCCATTTAAGTTTATGGAATACCAGTCAACTGTGACATTTTCTTTACCGCCAATGTTGGCGATGATGTTTTTGGCTACCTTGTTGTAGTCTAATTTTGTCTTTGCCATACCATTTTTTCTCCCTATAATTTTATAGTCCCTCGGATTCTCAAAACATTTAGAACATATAGGATGCTGCTATTAGTACCAGTCGTGCTTTTCATTTCGGTCAAGAGCGTTGATCTTCCCCATTTCCTCATCCGTCAGGGTGAAGTCATACAATTCCGTATTCTCTTTGATGTGATCGGGATTGCTCGAACCGGGAATAACCACGACTCCCTTTTGCAGATTCCAACGCAGAATCACCTGTGCGGAAGATTTTCCGTGCGCCGCCGCAATTTCTGTAATCACATCGTCTGCCAGCAGCTCTGCCGTGTGTCCCCGACCGCCCAGCGGATACCAGCCCTGGACCACGATTCCAAGACTTTGGATATAGGGAATGACCTCATTTTCCTGATAATAGGGGTGAATCTCGTTCTGTACCAGCGCCGGTGTAATGGTTACTTGGGGCAGGAACGATTCCAACTCCTTGACATACCAGTTAGAAAGGCCCAGGGAACGGATTTTGCCGTCAGCCACAAATTTTTCCATTGCTTGATAGGCTTTTACATCATTTCGGTCAGGATGGTGCAGAAGCATCATATCCACATACCCAATGTCCAGCCGGTCCAGACACGCTTGAATGGATTTCTCCGGGTTTGCCATATCCTCTCCCGGATAGATTTTGGTGATGACAAAGATTTCTTCCCGCGCGATTCCCAGTTCATCCATAGATTCCCGAATGGCACGGCCAATTTCTTCCTCATTGCCGTACATATGGGCGGTGTCGATCAGCCGGACACCGCTGGCCAGCGCTGCTTTTACGGCGTTGACACAGGTTTCGTCATGCAGGCTGTAGGTTCCCAAACCATTGATGGGCATTTGATAGCCGCTGTTCAGCGTGACAGACTTTGTGTCAAAATTGAAAGCCGCTTGGATTGCTGACGGCTGCTTGTCCGCGTTTTTCTTCAAATGATGGAATAACATAGAAGCAACCTCCAAAGTCGCTGTGTTGTCATCTGCCGGTATGTCCTCTGCTGAACAGGCAGTCATAGTCAGGAGAAGTGTGCAGACTGCCATCAAAAGAGTAACGACTCTTTTTTTCATTGGGCAGCTGTTCAGTCTACGCAAATCAGCTCATACTCCTTTGTTCCATACCCCAACTCTGCCGCAGCGTTGATGGTATGGGTGCCGCGGCACAGCAATCGCAGTCCACCGACAGATTGCACATCATATTCACATAGGCAATATTCCCTCTGAAATACGCCACAATGCTCCCCGCCGCATCCGCCATAGACTCACAGAATACATCCTGCTCCGCCATGTGGTCCCATACGATAGATTGATCGGTAATCAGTCCGCCGGAATGAATCAGACACTTTCCTACTGTGGAAGCACAGCCAATCGACAACTGCTTCAGTGCGCCGCCGTAGCCCCCTGCCGGATGGCCTTTGAAGTGGGACAGAACCAGCATGGAATCATAGTTTGCGATGCTGCGGCCCACATGGTTTTCCCTCAAAACTTTCCCGCCGTTGACCGGCAGCACCAGATCGGGGCCTT
>CAYQRG010000322.1:0-1659 GCA_964419645.1 uncultured Eubacterium sp. | reverse complement strand
GCTTGCCAAGACGCCGGATATGCTTCCCGTATTAAAGCAGGCAGGCGTGGTGGAGTCCGGCGGACAGGGATTGGTGGAAGTGATGCGGGGCGGACTTATGGCGCTGCAGGGCAAAGAGATTAAGTTTAACGCGGTATCCTCCGACTCTTCTAAAAAGGCTGCAGGAGAGAATTCCTATATTGACGCTCAGGCGAATCAGGAGATTAAATTTACTTACTGCACGCAATTTTTAATTATGCTGGAAAAGCCCTTCAGTGAAAGGAAAGAGAGGGAGTTTAAAGCTTATCTGGAAGAAATCGGAGATTCTATCGTAGTTGTGGCAGATGATGAGATCGTAAAGGTACACGTACATACCAACGATCCGGGACTTGCAATGCAAAGAGGCCTGACCTATGGTAGTTTAACGACGATTATTATTGAAAATATGAAATTAGAGCGGGATGAGAAAATATCTGCCATGAAAGAAAAAGAAATGCAGAATATAGAAGGCCCTGCACCCGCAGAACAGGTAGAAGAGACATTAGAGCCGCCAAAAGAGATGGGGTTTGTGGCAGTTTCCATTGGAGAAGGATTGAATGAGATTTTCAAAGGACTTGGCGCAGACTATATTATAGAAGGCGGACAGACGATGAATCCCAGTACGGAGGATGTGCTTCAGGCGATTTCCCATGTAAACGCCAAGAATGTATTTATCCTTCCGAATAATAAGAATATCATTCTGGCGGCCAATCAGGCAGCCAGCCTTTGTGAAGATAAAAATATTATCGTAATTCCCACAAAGACGATTCCCCAGGGAATTTCCGCATTGATCAACTTTATTCCGGATCAGACGCCGGAAGAAAACGAAGCCCATATGAATTCGGAAATTGCCCTGATAAAGACCGGGCAGGTGACCTATGCAATCCGGGATACGGAGATTGACGACAAAGAGATTCACGAAGGGGATTACATGGGAATCGGCGATGCGTCCATTCTTTCTGTAGGACGTGATATCAAAGCGGTTACCATGGATATGTTAGAACAGATGATTGATGAAGATTCTGCCCTTGTCAGCATTTATTACGGAGCAGACGGAGATGAAGAAGAGGCAGAGAAATTTTCCAATCTGATCATGGCTAAGCACCCGGATTTGGAAGTGGAGATCAATGAGGGCGGACAACCGATTTATTATTATATTGTATCCGTGGAGTAGTTGGGACGGGAGAGACCTATGGAATTAAAATCACCGATTACAGCAATCAAAGGAATCGGGAGCCAGACAGAAAAACGGATGAATCGAATTGGAGTATATACCGTAAGGGATATACTCCTTCATTATCCCAGGGATTATGTGCAGTTTCAGGCTCCCATAAAACCGGCGGAATTAAAATCAGAAGGGCATTGCGCCGTGATCGGACGGGTGATGTCGCATCCTGTGTTAAAACGGACCAGCCGTATGGAACTGGTACAGACCAAAGTGGGAGATTTGTCAGGAACCATGGAATTGGTCTGGTTTCGCATGCCTTATATGAAATCGAAGTTAAAGCTGGGAGAAATTTACGTTTTTTATGGAAAAGCAAAACAAAAAGGCAGATTCTATAGTATGGAACAGCCGGAGGTCTATACATTAGAGCAGTATCAGGAGAAAATGAAAACGCTCCAGCCGGTATACGGCAAGAC
>CAYQRG010000321.1:0-1670 GCA_964419645.1 uncultured Eubacterium sp. | reverse complement strand
GCTTCTATGCCGCCCTTACGATATTTCGCCGCCAATTTTGAGATATATCCGGGATTATAGTCTGTTAGCTTAGCGATTTCCTGTCCTTTGTGCCCGGTGGCTGTCATTTCCAACGCTTTTAGCCGCCTCTCCACATTCTTATCCCGATTCTTTCGTCTCGCCTCTTGAATTTCGGCGATTTCCTCCTCTGTAAATCTATATCTCATCTCTTTATCATCTCCTGCTCCCTATTATACCACATCCCTTCTTAATTTGTACTTCTTATTTAGGATTAGTATCAGCAAATTGTCCCTGCGCTTCCGGTATGCTGCTGACAGCCGCAGCCGTATTTTCGCAGGCAGTCAGGGAGAACAGGAGTGCCAGAAGCAAGGGCGTCACGCGGTTCAAAAGTTTCATACGCTTCCTCCAATCACCGCTCGAAGTGCCATATAAAGGCCGAAGGCCATGAGAAGTACACCCAGAATGCGGTTAAGATTTTGATAGAGCTTTTGGGTCATACGGCCCCGAAACCTTGCAGTCCCGCCGGATAGGAGACACCACCAGCCCCCGGTACCCAGAAAAATGCCGGTTACCATCTGCACTCCCTGTCCCAATGTGGACACCTCCCCGATGCCCATTGTGGCGAAAGCTGTCAGAAAAGAGAGGATGGTCACTGGATTTGCGACAGCGATGGCAAAGGCGGAGAGGAAACAGCCGCCCAGTCTGGCCCTGTCCGGGGTGGCCTGCGTTTCTCTGGCCTTGGAGAAGAAAATCATGGCACCCATGCCAACGATGACTGCACCTCCAATTAAGCTGATGGGGGTCTGCCAGCGGAGAAGGATGTCCGATATGGTGGTGAGGCCAAAGATGCCCACACAGGCATACAGCACATCGGCGGCAGAGGAGCCAAGACCAGTCAGCAGTCCTGCCCAGAAGCCGCAGGACAGAGTGCGTTGGATGGTGAGAGCGCCGATGGCACCCGCCGGTACACCGAATACCAGCCCTACCAGCAAGCCTTTGAGTAAGAAGTTTCCCATAGATCTACCTCACGAAAAAGGGATAGAAGTGGCTATAATCCTCCCGGTGGTAGTAACGTAATTCACCGCTTGTTTGATCATAGACCACACTCCACTCAGTGGAGGCGAAGGGTGAGTCGAAGTTGTGTTTGCTCACGCTGTCCAGTGCGTCTCGGACGGCGTCCAAATCCCAAGCTTCTTGTTCCTCCATCAGCTCGCTCAGCATCTGATAGCGGGTCATGGATTCCTGAGTCCCGACACCATATTTCTCACCAGGAGTGAGATAGAAGTTCGTAGCGATAGGACTTTCCATGATGCTCAAAGTATTGTCCACATACTCAGCCACCACATTCCTGCCCTGTGCATCAGAGATGGCGAAGTGAACCATCATCCCAGCCGAGGCGTGGAGGTCGTAATTTTCCAGCAGCTCCACTGCTTCCTCCACTGTGGCGGCTTTATCCAGCAGCAGCCGCACCGCCGTGGTAGTATTACTTCTGAAATTTAATATAGGAAAGAAAAGGGTGCAGGAAAAAAGAGGAGACTTTGTCTGGCAATTTTTGAAGAGAACGCAAAAAAGCGAAGGTTTTATGACGCAGTTCCTCTTTAGAGCAGGGCAGATCACCGGAATGGACATGTAACTTGACAGCGTGGTTGAGATACTCGTCCGGATTGCTC
>CAYQRG010000320.1:0-1682 GCA_964419645.1 uncultured Eubacterium sp. | reverse complement strand
GGTGCTTTTGTATCGGATGCTGAAGTAAGTGCAGTGGTAGAATTTTTAAAAGAACAGAAAGAATTTATTACTCAAAGTACTGCAACAAGTCAAATGATGTCTGCAATTGCTTCCGGAACTTTAGAAGATGGAGGAAGTTTGGAAAGAGATGATTATTTTATTGAGGCAGGACGGCTGATTTTACAGAATGAAAAGGCTTCGATTGGGATGCTTCAGCGAAAATTTAAAATTGTTTTTAACCGTGCAGCCAGAATAATGGATCAACTTGCGGATGCCGGAGTAGTCGGACCAGAGGAAGGAACAAAGCCAAGAAAGGTGTTAATGTCTATCGAAGAGTTTGAAGAGACTTTTTAAAAAAGATTATAAATAGGAAAATATTGTAAGTCATAAAATAAAAAAAGAATAGAAATGAGGGCAAATATGATTTTAGCAGATCTATTAGCACAAGCAGACAGATATCAATTAATAAAGGGCAGTACAGAAATTGAAATATCGGATTTAATCTATGATTCCAGAAAAGTGCAGAAGAATTGTCTATTTTTCTGCGTAGTAGGAAGTCGAATGGATTCCCATAATTTTATTGATGAAGCAGTCGAAAAAGGGGCAGCTGCAATAGTAATAGAACGAGAGATAGAGGTTTTGGCGGATATTCGTACAGAGAATAGTAAAAGGCTGCTTTCGTATATGTCGGCTGCTTATTTTGGATATCCGGCTCATTCTCTTACAACAATTGCAATTACCGGAACAAAAGGAAAGACTACAACTGCTTATATGATAAAAAGACTTTTAGAGGCATCTGGAAAAGTAACTGGGATTATCGGAACAATTGGTGCAGGGTATCAGGATATTGTAATTGAAACACATAATACAACCCCAGAATCCTATGAGATACAGAAAATTTTTCGAGAAATGGTAGATGCTGGTGTAACTCATGTTGTAATGGAAGTTTCTTCTCAGGCGTATTTAACTAATCGGGTGGCTGGAATGAAATTTAATTATGGGGTATTTACGAATCTTTCACCGGATCATATTGGAGAAGGAGAACACAAAGATTTTGCAGAGTATTTGTACTGTAAAAGCCTGTTGTTTCAAAATTGTGAAATAGGGATTGTAAATAAAGACGATTCCCATGTAAATGAAATTTTACAAAATCACACCTGTAAGGTTAATACATTTGCTGTAAATAAAAAGGCAGATTTAACAGCAAGTGAAATTACTTGTTATCGTAAGCCTGGGTTTATCGGAATTCAATTTAAAGTAGATGGGGCTTATCAGATGGAATTGGAAGTCGGATGTATGGGACGTTTTAATGCATGGAATGTACTGGCTGCACTATCAGTAGCTGCTCTGCTGGGAGTGGAAGAAGATACAGTGAAACAAGTAATGTACCATATAGCGGTTAGAGGACGAGTGGAACCTGTACATATATCGGATCACTTTCATTTAATTATTGATTATGCACATAATGCAGTTAGTGCAGAAAGTCTTTTAGCTACAATGCGGGAATACCAACCGAAGCGATTAGTAGCAGTATTTGGAGCAGGAGGAAATCGTTCGAAGCTTCGGCGATATGATATGGGGGAGATATCGGGAAAGTATGCAGATCTATCTGTTCTTACAGCAGATAATCCTCGATTTGAAAAGGTGGAGGATATTATTGCTGATATTGAGATTGGAATAAA
>CAYQRG010000319.1:0-1683 GCA_964419645.1 uncultured Eubacterium sp. | reverse complement strand
TGAATAAGGAGGAATATCTCATGAGCACACAACCCTTGCATACCGGCGCCGCATACATCAGAGTTTCCACCGACAAACAGGAAGAACTTTCCCCCAATGCCCAAAAACGCCTGATCCTGGACTATGCTAAAAAGAATAATGTCATCATATCCTCTTCTGATATCTACATGGAAAACGGCATTTCCGGAAGAACCGCATCGAAACGCCCTGCCTTCCAGGAGATGATCGCCAAAGCAAAATCCAAAGACCATCCATATGATGTTATTCTGGTCTGGAAATACAGCCGTTTTGCCCGCAATCAGGAAGAATCTATCGTCTACAAATCCATGTTAAAACGCGACAATGTAGAAGTGATCAGCATTTCCGAACCTATGATAGACGGCCCCTTCGGCTCCCTGATCGAGCGGATTATAGAATGGATGGATGAATACTACTCTATCCGTCTTTCTGGTGAAGTACTGCGTGGAATGACAGAAAAGGCCATGCAGGGAGGCTATCAGTCTATCGCGCCTTTTGGGTATATAACAATTGGCAACGGAAATCCTCCTGCAGTAAATGAAGAGCAGGCCAAAATCGTCCGCCATATCTACACTTCTTTTCTGGACGGAAAATCTTTCAACCATATTGCCAGAAATGTAAACACCCTTGGTGCCCGGACCATGAATGGAAATCTTTTTGAAGCCAGGACCATACGGTATATTTTAGAGAATCCTTTTTATTATGGTAAAATTCGTTGGAACTACAGCAAGCGGGGTCGAGAATTGAAAGATCCTGACGAGTGGATCATAACTGACGGCCGGCACAAA
The DNA here is from genome assembly GCA_964419645.1 of uncultured Eubacterium sp. GTDB lineage: Bacteria > Bacillota > Clostridia > Lachnospirales > Lachnospiraceae > Roseburia_B. The sequence goes on along the minus strand of CAYQRG010000319.1, from coordinate 877 downwards.
GCTCTTGTATCAGAATCCGAATGGAATGCGGTGCAGGAACGCATCAAAATCGTCAGCATTCCTTATAAACGCAGAGATATTTCCTCATGCAAACACTGGTTATCCGGAATTGTAAAATGTTCCTCCTGCGGAGCCTCTCTTGGATACAATTCCAATCCCCGTTGCCCATACTTTCAATGTTGGAAATATACCAAAGGCGTCTGTCAGGAAACCCATTCCATTACCGTAAAGAAACTGGAGCAAAACGTGATCGACGGACTGCGTAAATCCATTTTATCAGGAAATTTAGAATACAAGATTGTGAAATGCGTCACAGAGGACACTTTTAATGAACTGGAACTGTTAAAAGAACAATTAAACCGGATCCATATGAAAGAAGTCCGCATTCGGGATGCCTACGAAAACGGAATCGACAGTCTGGAAGAATATAAAATCAACAAACTCCGCATACAAGAAGAAAAGGCAGATATCCAAAACAAAATATCCAAACTCTCGGAATCCTCTTCCACGTCTGACAATTCAGATTCTAAAAAGCAGATGATAAATAACATCCAGTCCACGATCCGTATCTTGGAAGATCCTGATATGGATTACGAAAAAAAAGGAGCTGCGATCCGTAGCGTAGTAGATAAAATCATATATGATAGGAAAACAGAACACATTGATTTCTTCTTTTATCTTGCAGAACCCTGATTTTATGCCAGTTTGCGGTAGTTATATGTTCAAACAATATGGCGGCCCGGATGGTGAAATTAATGCCAGCCTGCGTTATCTTTCCCAACGCTATTCTATGCCTTACCGGGAGGTTATGGGAATACTGACGGATATCGGCACCGAAGAGCTGGCCCACTTGGAGATCGTGGCCGCCATCGTCCAC
>CAYQRG010000318.1:0-1693 GCA_964419645.1 uncultured Eubacterium sp. | reverse complement strand
ATGCCTTCTGCGGACAATGAAAATATTTATTTCCTGGACTGTCCTAGCAACTATTCCCTTGTCAGGCTCTCCCGTTCCCAGTCAGAACCGGTGACTATTGTGAACGACCGGATTGAATATTACAATGTTTATGGGAATACGATTTATTTTCAGAGAAATAATTTAGACGGAGACGCCGCTTTGTGCAGTGTCTCTACAGACGGAAGTAATTATCAGGTTATCTTAGAGGGCAACTATACGAATATCAATGTGACATCACAGTATGTTTATTTCAGTGAAGTGGATGAAGAAGATACGATATATCAGATGCCTTTGGGCGGTGGAAATATTTCGGTTTTTCAGCCATGATGATTTCATAACGGGGCAGTCTTTGGACTGCCCTTTATTTTTTTCAATTCTTTTACATTTCCCTATTGACTTTTTCTCAAATTTCGATAAAATATTCCTAGTTTGTTTATAATTAGTAAACTAAAAATCTACTATTAACATTACAAAGGAGTCCGTCATGGATATTGGAAAAAGAATGAAAGAGCTCCGGGTATTTTACGGCCTCACCCAGCAGGAGCTGGCAGACCGGGCGGAATTGACGAAGGGATTTATTTCCCAGTTGGAACGCAATCAAAATACGCCTTCCGTCAGCACCCTTCTTGACATTATTCAATGTTTGGGTACTACGCCGGCAGAATTTTTTGCCGAATCGGGACCGGAACAGATTGTTTTCAAAAATGATGATTATTTTGAAAAAATAGATGAAGAACAACATACTATAATTGAATGGATCGTGCCAAACGCCCAGAAAAATTCCATGGAACCGATCCGGCTGACCTTAAAGCCGGGCGGCGTTTCAGAAGAGCTTCTGCCCCATGAAGGAGAAGAGTTTGGATATGTTTTAAGAGGTACTGTAAAACTGGTTTTCGGCACACAGAAATATACGCTGCACTCCGGGGAATCCTTTGCATTTCCTTCCACCAAAAAACATCATCTGGAAAATCCCGGTAAACATGATGCCGTTGTCCTTTGGATTACGACACCCCCCAGTTTCTGACCTGCTGTATTTTCGTTACTGGTCACGGAGTGAACCGTAACGTATTTTCACTATGTTTTTACATGAGGAGGATTACAAATGGCAAAAGAATTCATCCATCTGTCCCATATTTCAAAGTCTTATGACGATACATTGGTTTTAGATGATCTGGATTTAAAAATACAGGAAAACGAATTTTTAACACTCCTTGGTCCTTCCGGCTGCGGAAAGACTACAACACTCCGCCTGTTAGGCGGTTTTGAGACACCGGATGCTGGGCAGATTTTTTTTGACGGTGCTGATATCACCTCTCTTCCGCCCAATGAGCGAAAGCTAAATACCGTTTTCCAGAAATATGCATTATTCCCCCATATGTCTATTGCAGAAAATATCGCTTTCGGCTTAAAGATCAGCAAAAAAAGCAATGACTACATTAATGATAAAATCAAATATGCTTTGAAATTAGTCAACTTAGACGGCTATGAAAACAGATCCATTGACTCTTTAAGCGGCGGCCAGCAGCAGCGTATTGCCATTGCACGGGCAATTGTCAATGAACCAAAGGTTCTGCTTTTGGATGAGCCCCTGGGAGCTTTGGATTTAAAACTCAGACAGGATATGCAGTATGAATTAATCCGGTTAAAAGAAGAGCTGGGCATTACTTTTGTC
>CAYQRG010000317.1:0-1700 GCA_964419645.1 uncultured Eubacterium sp. | reverse complement strand
GGGTTTGTCAAGACAAGTGTGTAAGTTTTTTATATTTTTATGGTGGCCGGATTATCCGACCACCTTTTCCGTATAAATATCAGTTGAAGGGAAGTTCTTCTGCTTCATCAGGATCTATCTCTGATGCACGCCTTATATAACGGTCTATGATGCTGCCCGGAATGGGGATGTCCCGTTCGATCAGCAGTGCAATGAGCTTCTGGATATCCTGTCTTTGCTGCTCGATGGTCTGCAGGGCATTATCGTGGTCACTCCTCAAAAAATCAAGCTGGGCGATAAATTCATCATCCATTTCATATCCGGTCGTTTTCTGTTTACTCATCGGGTTCCTTCTCCTCTTAAAAATTTTCGTATTTCTGAATGCGCTTCTGAATCTTATCATCCATGGAAAGCTGGTTCCTGACCAGTGCCCAGTTGGAAACTGGACGCCCGCTCCATTTCTTATAGAGTTCTGTGATCCGCAGATATAAGGCTTTTCTAACAGCATCTTCGCTGGGGAATGAGCCTTTTTTTGTTACTTTGCGAAAACTGGAGTTTACCGCTTCTATGGCATTTGTGGTATACATTACTTTGCGGACAGCGCTGCCATAGTTAAAGAGCTGCTCTACATGCGGCCAGTTGCGGACCCATACATCTATGGCACCCGGATACTGGCTCCATGCCTGCTTAAAACGCTCAAATTCCGCCTCTGCCGATTTCAGGCTGGCTGCACCGTATACTTTCTTCAACTGTGCCGTATATGCTTTATAATCCTTGGAAGGTATGTATTTGATGGAATTGCGGATCAGATGGACAATGCATCTCTGTACAACAGCATCCTTAAAGATGGACTTTGCACCTTCTTCCAGACCCGATACCCCGTCCATGCTGATAAACAGGATGTCTTCAACTCCCCGTGCCTTGATCTCATCAAATATCTGCATCCAGTAATGCTTACCCTCTGACTCCCCAATCCAGATGCCGAGGATATCCTTGATCCCATTCACATCATATCCAAGGATCACATACACAGCGCAGTTTTTTGTTTCCATTTCTTTGCGTATGGAAACATACAGGCAGTCGACAAACAGGAATGTATAAAACTTCTTAAGCGGCCGGTTCTGCCACTCATTCGCCGTTTCAATCACGTGGTCTGTGATGTTGGAGATTGTATCATGGGAAATTTCAAATCCATAGATGTCTTCGATTGTATCTGCAATGTCACGCTGGCTCATGCCTCTGGCATACATGGACAATACCTTTTCTTCAATGCCGCTTACATCTCTTGTGTGTTTTGGAATCGCCTGCGGTTCAAAAGAGGCATCCCTGTCACGGGGAACTTCAACCGGAATATCTCCATAAGTCGATTTGACAGTTTTGCTGATATATCCATTGCGCCGGTTACTGGTGGCCTTAGGACCATGGTCGTTGGATTCGAAACCAAGATGGGAATCCATTTCTCCCTGAAGCATTGCTTCAAACATAGGGCCGAAGATATCCTTTAGTGCGTCCTGCATTTCCTCCGCATTCTTTGGCTGATATTCGTTAATAATCGCCTGGGCAATTGCCATGCTGGCATTGCTTCTTTTGTTCTTTCTGGGTGCCATAAGTTCTGTATTCATAATCCTTTCAGTCCTTTCTCTTATAATACCGCACCTTATCACAAAAATAAAGTGCGTAAGTTTGTTACCGGTAACTTACACACTTTATATTACACTCTC
>CAYQRG010000316.1:258-1703 GCA_964419645.1 uncultured Eubacterium sp. | reverse complement strand
AAATTTATTGCCAAATGCCGCAAAGAGAAAAATCTTACGCAGGCGCAGCTGGCAGAAAAACTGAACATTACGGACAGAGCTGTTTCGAAATGGGAAACAGGAAAAAGTATGCCCGACTCATCTATCATGTTAGAACTTTGCGAAATATTGGGCATCACGGTAAATGAATTATTAAGCGGAGAGGAAATTAATATGGAAAGTAACACAAAAATTTATGGACAAAAAGTAGATGAGAATTTAATTGCCCTGAAAAAGAATAATGAGAATAACATGGCAAAGAACGTGATCATTTCAATTCTTTTTTCAATAACACTTTTAACAGGTATTATGGTATGCCTTATTGTCAATCTTGCAATATCCGGCAAATTGACATGGTCACTCATTCCGGTCAGTTCTATTGTTTTTGCATGGGTCGTATCATTCCCAGGCATTATTTTAGGGAAAAAAGGAATTACCGTAAGTCTGATATCATTAAGCGCATTTACGATTCCTTATCTGTATTTATTGAGCAGTCTGGTAAAAGTAAAAACCGTTTTTTCAATTGGCACCGTGACGGCAATAGCCTCCATTCTGTTTTTGTGGTTTCTATTTACAGTCTTTCGCCGCATTGGAAAAAACAGAAAACTGATTGCTCTGGGAATTGCCTTTTTATCGGCTATTCCGTTCACGTTTATTATCAACGTAATATTGGCAAGAATGATAGCTGAGTCCATTTTTGACGTATGGGATATGCTGACGATTTTCGTATTATTGATATTGGCGTTTGTTTCTTTTCTGGGGGATTATGCGAAGAAAAAGGGGCTGTGGAAATAGCAGCCCCCCATATTTACAAGATTTTCACTTTTTACAGAATTTGTTCCGAAAGGAGCCTTTCTCACAAACGGCCGCATCATAAATCTAAAAAACACTCAAAGCTTCACATAAAGCAATCAGACTCAATGCCTGCCCATAAGCCATGGGACGGATACTGATTCCTTTATAATGTTCCGGATTCATTCCCATTGCAGTACCTGCGGATACGTTAAGAACTGTACCGTCATTATCCACATTGTCACAGATTCCCTGAATGGCCTTTTTGACACACGGCATATAGCTTTCATCAAGAAGACCAAGCTTAATGCCGCGCAGAAGACCTGCAGTAATGGCAGCGGTACCGGATGCCTCTTCATAAGAGGATGCATCATCCAAAATAGTATGAAACAGACCGGAAGGTGCCTGAAGCAAACGAAGAGCCTCCGCATGTGTACAGAAAGTATCTGTGATATATTTTCTGGTCCCGGGCTCGAGACCATTGGCATTCGCAAGGAATAAAGTAATTCCGAGTGTGAACCAGGAATTGCCACGATTCCAGAAGATTCCGCCGAAATTATCATTTCTAATAAAACTGAAACCATGATAAAACAGGCCATTGTTTTTGCAATATAAATATTTGATGTGGAGCAGCA
>CAYQRG010000316.1:0-248 GCA_964419645.1 uncultured Eubacterium sp. | reverse complement strand
GGCTTCGCTCCGCCACTCTTCATTATGATAGCGATTGCCCATTTGCTGTAAAAATAATACCGCCATGAACAGCGTATCCAGCCAGAGCTGCTGTTCATTTAAAATGACCGCATTCCGATCCCCAATCCCACTTGTAACATGCTGGAAACCCCCATCCTTTGTTTTGGGAAGTTCATGAATCAGCCAGTCTGCCTGTTCCAGACACATTTTTTCGTATTTTTCTTTTTCCGGCATATCATCCAAAATCT
>CAYQRG010000315.1:0-1733 GCA_964419645.1 uncultured Eubacterium sp. | reverse complement strand
CACTATTATATCAAACACCTATGATTGCGTCCGCAATGGGCGGGATACCGGAACTTTTAGAAGACGGTGTTACGGGAGAGCTTTTTGAAGCGGGAAATGCGGTGGAGCTTGCCGGGAAGATTGAGAAGCTCTGGCAGCAGCCGGAACTTTGCCGTAAATATCGTGAGAATTGCAAAAAAATAAAATTTGATACACTGGAGGAATATTGTGGTATAATAATAAAACAGGTTATTGGCGGTGTGGAAGGCTAAAATGAGCAAGATTGGAGGATATCATACTTGGCAAGAAGAACTCTGTATGGAACGGTTATCGTAACATATCGTTGTAATGCCCACTGTAATATGTGTGATTGTTTCCGTGACCCGACGAGACCGGAGGAAGAAATTACACTGGATGATATAAAAAAACTGCCGGAAATGGCATTTACGAATATTACCGGAGGAGAACCTTTTATCAGACAGGATATACCGGACATTGTCAGAGAACTATACAAAAAATCTGACAGAATTGTCATTTCTACAAACGGCTATTTTACGGACAGGATTATTGCGCTTTGTAAAGAGTTTCCCAAAGTCGGTATTCGTATCAGCATTGAAGGCTTACAGGAGACAAATGATGCTATCAGAGGTATACCGGACGGCTTTAACAGAGGTTATAAAACATTAAAAACATTGGTTGACATGGGGCATCCGGATGTGGGCTTCGGCATGACGGTACAGGATATGAACTGTGAAGATTTAGTACCGCTTTACAATATTGCTAACGATATGGGAATGGAATTTGCAACGGCAACGCTGCACAATTCTTTTTATTTTAGAAAGACGGATAATAAAATTGATGATAAATATAAAGTAGCACAGAACTTTGAAAAACTGATTAATGAGTTGTTAAAAAGCAAGTCTCCGAAGAAGTGGTTCCGTGCGTATTTTAACCATGGATTGATTAATTATATCTATGGCAATAAGAGGCTTCTGCCGTGCGATATGTCTAAGAATGCGTTCTTTATCGACCCATTCTGCGATGTCATTCCCTGCAATGGCATGGAGAAAAAGGCTGTTATGGGAAATCTGCGTAATCAAAGCTGGGACGAGCTGTGGAATTCCAAGCAGGCACAGGAAGTCAGGGCGTGTACGAAAAACTGCGACAGGAACTGCTGGATGATAGGCAGTGCGTCTCCTGCGATGCACAAATATATATGGGTGCCCGGATGGTGGGTTGTGAAACATAAGTTCCTGAAGGGCGGGAAGTATAGTCTGAAGGAGAATAAATTTATTGGGAATGGCTGAAAACAAAGACTGCTATCGGGGCATTGATGTAATGAAATTTGTAATGGCGCTGTTTGTAGTGGTATTACACACGCATCCCCTTATCAATGTTAATGAAACGTTTAATTTTCTGACAGCCGATATTATAGGAAGAACTGCCGTGCCCTTTTTCTTTACCGCAACCGGATTTTTGCTGGAAAAGCAGATAGGGCAGCAGAAGAAGAGAGAGGTTATCGCTCCGTATATCAGGAAACTATTGTTTCTGTATTGTATCTGGACGATGGTTTATCTGCCGGTTATTATATATGATAAAATTATTGTTTCCGATATGCCGTTAACATATAATATATTTGCGATAGCAAGAGATTTCTTTTTTACCGGTTCTTATTCGCATTTGTGGTATCTGCCGGCAACTGCGGTGGGACTTGTTATAGTATATGTGCTTAGGCGATATGCAGGTGAGCGGGG
>CAYQRG010000314.1:0-1758 GCA_964419645.1 uncultured Eubacterium sp. | reverse complement strand
GAGAAATGTAGCGGATGCAGACGTGTTGAAATGTATCAAGATGCTTACATTCCTTCCGTTAGAAGAAATTGAGGCGATGGAATCCTGGGAGGGAAGCCAACTGAACCGGGCAAAAGAAATTCTGGCTTTTGAACTGACGAATCTGGTGCATGGAGAAGAAGAGGCGAAAAAAGCAGAAGAAAGCGCAAAGGCATTGTTTTCAGGCGGAAATGCAGCGGACATGCCGACGGTAACGATCGGAGAAGAGAATTTAAGAGAAGGCGCAATTGACATTTTAGGACTGCTGGTAAGCTCCGGTCTTGTGGCTTCCAGAGCAGAGGCCAGACGGAACGTGGAACAGGGTGGCGTTACTGTGAATGGAGAAAAAATAACAGATATCCGCAAGACCTACACTCCAGAAGAGATTATGGCGGAATATTTTGTGTTGAAACGGGGAAAGAAGAAATTTTGTAAAATTATTTTTGCAGAATAATATATATTAACCTCAAATTTTAAAAAATTTACTATTTTTATCCAAAAATTCTTAATTTAAAGGAGACAAATGCCAAAATATAGTATATAATGATATTTACAAGGATGTAAAAAATCAGGAGGGAACCGGATGAAAATATATGATATGAACAGGCATCATGCAGAGGTTGGAAGAGCCAATGCAGACTGGCAGACGGATTCTAAGAGCAAGGAATTTCAGAATCAGATTGCCAATGCCCAGAATCGGCTGAAGGATCTGTCTGTTGATAAAGAATTAGGGGAAGATGAGAAATCGAAGAAAAGACAGGAGATTCAGCAACAGATCACAGACTTAAATAACCAGCTCAGACAGCATCAGCTGCAGATGCAGAGAGAAATGCGGGAGAAAAAGGCAGATACAGAAGTTTCAGAAGAGGAGCAGGCAGATGGAATAAAGGAAGAGACAGAGCAGCCGTCGGTGCATGCTCAAACCGCCAGAGAAGTCATTCTTTCTGCTAATTCAGCGATTAAGCTTGCACAGGCGCAGGGAAGTTTGTCTATGGAAATGGAAAACCGGGTGCGTGTGCTTCAAACTGAGATTAAACAGGATGCCAGATATGGAAAGGATACTGAGCAAAAGAAGAACGAGTTAGAAAATCTGGAGAAGAAAGCGGTGAAGGTAAAGGGAGCGAAGATGAGCTATCTTGCCAATGCTTCCAAAGAGATAAAACGGGGCGCAGAACTGCAGAAAGAAACAGATCGCAGTTTCAAAAAGAAGAAACAGACTGAGTCTGTGAATCCGGCAGCAGCTTCCCAGAATTCTTCTGTAAAGAGGAAAACTGATATTTATATACAAGGCAATATGTTCTCACATGTGGATTTTCATTTCTGATTTCCGAAAAGACGGCTTTAAAGGTCTATGTCATATAAGGATATCTGGAAAATCTATAAATACAGAATGAAATGATCAGAAAAGGTTGAAAAAATATTACATTTTTTCAACCTTTTTTCGCAGTTCTAGAATTTGTTCATCCATTTTGCTAATCACAGTGGAATAATTTTTTAAATCCTCTTCTGCTCGTTTGATTTCTTCGGGATTTTTTTTGTAGCAGATATGATTATCCACACCTGCCCAGAAATCCATGGCAACGGTGCGAATCTGAATTTCCACCCTCTGGTATTCCGTATCTGCATTGTAAATGCGAGGTATATAAATGATAATAATAAGTCTTTGATAAACGATTTTTTTGTGTTTTTTGATATAGTCTTTTTCTTTGATTAACAGAAAATCCTTTTGTTGTTTCAAAA
>CAYQRG010000313.1:0-1767 GCA_964419645.1 uncultured Eubacterium sp. | reverse complement strand
ACGTCATTGACGCTTCTCCGCAGACGGTCAATATTTCCGGCGATAAGAAGGAAGTTATCCAGCTTTATTTTGGAAATGCCCCAAAAGGAAACCTTCTTATCAAGAAAATTGACAGCGTGACCCATGAGCCGATCTCCGATGTGGAGTTCATTGTCACCAACAGCGACGGCACCACGCTCGGCACCAGCGGCGGACGCTATATCACGGACAGCTCCGGCTACATTCTGGTAGAAGCGATAGCCCCCGGCACCACGCTGATTGCCAGAGAAGTCCGCGCCAAAGACGGCTATGTGCTGGACGATGTGCCGCAGACCGCAGTCATTAAAGCCGGTCAGACGGTGGAATTGGAGTTCCGCAACCAGCCCACCGGTTCTCTGCTCATTCGGAAGGTCTGTTCCGTCAATCCCAGCACAACGCTGAAAAATGCGGAGTTCAAAGTGACCTATTCTGACGGCACTCTGATCGGCAATTCCAACGGCGTTTACCGTTCGGATGAAAACGGAGAAGTCAAAATTGACGGATTGATTCCCGGCAGGAGCGTTGTGGTCACAGAAACCAAAGCCCCCGCTGGTTTCCTCATTGATACGCAGTCGCAGACCATTATGATTCAGTCCGGCAAAACGGTCACGCTGACGTTCAAGAATCAGCCGAAAGGCCAGCTCATTATCCAGAAGCGTGACAGCGCAACCAATAAGCCGCTCCCCGGCGCGGAGTTCCGCATCACGACCGCTGCTGGCTGCGAGGTGGGACTGGACGGCGTGATCGGCACGTCCACGCTGACACAGAACGGTATTTTTACGACCGATGCACAGGGCGAGATCAAGATAACGAACCTTGCTCCGGGCGCGTATGTCCTGACGGAAATCAAGGCCCCGGACGGCTATGTGATGGATACCCCCTCCACCAATGTGGTCATCGGCACCAACGGCGATACGCAGACGGTTATCATCAAAAACTCCAAAGCCGGTGTACTGGTGATTGATAAGCGGGATTCTCTCACGAATAAGCCGTTAGCTGGCGTTACCTTCAAAGTAACCACTGCTACCGGCGAATATGTTCCGGACGAAAGCGGAAAAATCAGCAGCAACGGCCTTTATGTTACGGACAGAGACGGCAAAATCACCATCAATGGCGTAGTGGGGACACTGGTGGTAACGGAGACAAAAACAATCCCCGGTTATACCATTGACCCCAATTCCCGGACCCAAACCGTAGTGGTCGATCCCAATGACACGCAGACGCTGCATTTTTACAACACACCCGGTACTACCTTGATAATCCGCAAGTTTATCGAAGGTACAGAAAATGAACCGCTTTCCGGCGTGGCTTTCAAGGTAATTGACGGCTCCGGCGCAGCGGTCGGTCCTGATGACGGCGTGTACTATACGGATAAAGCAGGCGAGATTGTCCTCACCGATATCGAGCCTGGAACCACCGTTACTGCAAGAGAAATCCGCACTGTCGAAGGATTTGTGCTGGATGGAACGCCGCAGAACATCCTGATTAAAGAGGGAGAAGTGCAAAGTCTTACGTTCTGGAATAAGCGGGACTGCTCCCTCACCATCTTGAAACAGGGAACCGATAAAACGCCTCTGACCGGCGCGGTATTCCATGTGACGGATGAAGACGGCGCGGCGATTGGCACCAATAATGGCCGGTATACTACTGACCGCAACGGGCTTATCACGATTACCGGCCTTCAGCCTGGACAAGTCCTGGTGGTTACAGAGGAAAAAGCCCCGGACGGCTATGTAAAGGATTCGACCC
>CAYQRG010000312.1:0-1777 GCA_964419645.1 uncultured Eubacterium sp. | reverse complement strand
CTCTTGATACAGCAGGAGTCGCTAACAGAAAACAGGCTCGTTCCAAATACGGCGCAAAGAGACCAAAAGACGCTAAGAAATAGGAACAGCGACCAATAGTATCACAAACAGATCTAAAGGTTAGTGTTGGGATATGCTTCACATTTGAAGATTGCCCTCCCGGACGCAATGATATGACAGGATGCACAGAGGGTATAGATTTCCGCACGAAACACATTAGAGGACACATGTGAGTACCGTTGAATTAATCAAAAAGAAAATAATAAGAATAGTATGATTAAGGAGGGAAGTACCGTGCCACGTAAAGGACATACGCAGAAAAGAGACGTTTTAGCAGATCCATTATACAATAATAAAGTGGTTACCAAACTCATCAACAACGTTATGTTAGATGGTAAAAAAGGCGTAGCACAGAAGATTGTATATGGCGCTTTTGCAAAAGTAGAAGAAAAAACAGAAAAACCAGCTCTTGAAGTATTCGAGCAGTGCATGAATAACGTAATGCCTGTTTTGGAAGTAAAGGCAAGACGTATCGGTGGTGCAACTTATCAGGTGCCGATTGAAGTAAGACCGGACAGACGCCAGGCTTTAGCGCTTCGCTGGTTGGTTGCTTATTCTCGTAAAAGAGGCGAGAAAACTATGAAGGATCGTCTCGCAAACGAGATTATGGATGCTGCAAATAATACAGGCGCATCTGTAAAGAAAAAAGAAGATATGCATAAGATGGCAGAGGCAAACAAAGCGTTTGCACACTACAGATTCTAGTTGTCTGTGGCGAAGCTGCCTCATTTGACAAAAATAAGGAGGAAAATCCCTTGGCTGGAAGAGAATATCCGTTAGAGAGAACCAGAAACATTGGTATTATGGCTCATATTGATGCAGGTAAAACTACATTGACAGAGCGTATTCTTTATTATACCGGTGTGAATTATAAGATCGGTGATACTCATGAAGGAACTGCAACCATGGACTGGATGGAGCAGGAACAGGAGAGAGGAATCACAATTACTTCAGCCGCAACAACATGTCACTGGACATTGCAGGAAAACTGCAAACCGAAAGATGGTGCTTTAGAGCATCGTATCAATATTATTGATACGCCGGGACACGTTGATTTTACGGTGGAGGTTGAGCGTTCCCTTCGTGTATTGGACGGCGCTGTCGGCGTCTTCTGTGCAAAAGGCGGAGTGGAGCCTCAATCAGAAAATGTATGGCGTCAGGCTGACACATACAACGTACCCAGGATGGCATTTATTAACAAAATGGATATCTTAGGTGCAAACTTCTACGGAGCTGTAGACCAGATCCGTACAAGATTAGGCAAAAATGCAATTATTCTTCAGCTTCCGATCGGAAAAGAAGATGAGTTCAAAGGAATCATCGACTTATTCGAAATGAAAGCTTATATCTATAATGATGATAAGGGTGAAGATGTATCTATCGTTGATGTCCCGGATGACATGAAAGATGATGCAGAACTTTATCGTACAGAATTAGTAGAAAAAATCTGTGAATTAGACGATGATCTGATGATGCAGTATTTAGAAGGAGAAGAACCGTCTGTTGAAGATATGAAGAAGGCTCTTCGGAAAGGAACCTGTGAATGTACAGCAGTTCCGGTTTGCTGTGGTTCTGCATACCGTAACAAAGGTGTTCAGAAATTACTGGATGCCGTACTGGAATATATGCCGGCGCCTACAGATATCGCATCAATCAAAGGTACTGATATGGAAGGCAACGAAATCGAGCGTCATTCTTCTGATGAAGAGCCGTTTTC
>CAYQRG010000311.1:0-1792 GCA_964419645.1 uncultured Eubacterium sp. | reverse complement strand
CAGATGGAAGAGGATATGGGAGTCCGGCTTTTTGACAGGGGGACGAGGAAGATTGTTCTGACAAATGAAGGAATCCTGCTGCGCCGGAGGGCGGAAGAAATTTTGGAGCTGGTAGATAAAACGAGGCATGAACTGGCAGCGCAGGAAGAGGCGGTGGAAGGCACGGTTTCCATTGGAAGCGGAGATCTTGGGGCGGTGCAGATTTTGCCCGGAATTATCCGGTCATTTCATGAAAAATACCCCAAAGTCAATTTTGATTTTTACACGGCAACGGCTGACCATATAAAGGAACGTATGGATCAGGGTCTGACGGATGTGGGGCTTTTATTAGAACCTGTCAATATGGAGAAGTATGAGTTTATCCGCTTAGAGAAAAAAGAGCAGTGGGTGGCGGCCATGCATCCGGATTCGCCATTAGCCAAAAAAGAGTCTGTCACCGTAGAGGATTTAAAAGGGCTTCCGCTGATCCTGCCCAGGCGTTTAAGTGTGCAGAGCGAGCTGGCAAGCTGGTTTGGGGAAGATTTTGGAAAACAAGAGGTTTTATTTACGAGCAATCTGCCCTCCAATAGTAATATTATGGTGCATAATCGGCTGGCATGCGCGCTGATCATCAAAGGCTCCATTACCTTTTGGGATGAGAAAAAAATTGCATACCGTCCGTTATCGCCGGAATTGATGGCAAGCAGCGTGCTGGCATGGAAAAGGCAGCAGCCATTCAGTCTGGCGGCAACAAAATTCATAGAGCATATGAAAAGAGAACTGGAGGAATGCAGACAATGAATAAGAGCATGGGAACTACCTACATGGGTAGTTCCGTTTTTGTTGAAATTGAGTAAAATTGATAGTGACAGCAGTCTTGCGGATGAAACATTGCAATGCCGGGAGGTGTAAACGAGAATGTCTATAAAAGAAGATGATCTTGCAGACGAGAGATATGTTTGCCCAAAAGAGGCAGAAAAAAAGTTTAAGCTGGCGCAGGGGATGAGGCAGACCGTTTATCTGTATGGAATTACAGGGAGCGGAAAGACTGCTTTCGTAAAAAATATGCTCAAACGGAAACACTACAGCTATTATACGGCAAGGGAAACCAGTGCAGAGAAACTGAATGTTTCGGACAATGGAAAATTTCACATTATTGTTGTGGATAATCTGCAGGATGTTCTGGGAGAGATGCAGAGAGACGAGTATACAAATCGGCTTAGAGAACTGTCAGTCCGAAGAGATGTGTGGCTGATTCTCATCTCGCGATGCCGAATACCTCAATGGCTTATGTCAATCCATGTAGAGAGTACGTTTTTCGTTATCCGGGAGAAGGATCTGCAGCTTGACCGTATGGAGCAAGATGCCTATTTTGAAAAATGGAATATAGAGCTTCCTTTGGAAACAGCAGATCAGATTTGGAAATTTGCGAATGGGAATCCGTTGTTCTGTCGCTTTGTGGCGCTTGCCGGCGGGGATGTGAAGCAGGCAGGCAGCGATATGCTGAGTTATCTGTTTTACATTTACGACCAATGGGATTTAGAACTTCAGGAGTTTCTTTTTGAAATGTCAGTAGTGGAGCGATTTGACGCAGGAATGGCACAGATGGTTACAGGAAGAAGCGACGTCCAAAAACTGTTGAAACGGGCAATGGAGACTGGAAGTTTTTTAAAGGAAAAGGATGGGCTATATGAACTCAATTTTATTTTCAAGGATCGGATTCAGGATTATCTGGGGCGGAAATTTGATCAGGAACAGATAGCCAGAATGTATTATAACGCCGGGCATATGTATGAGATATACGGAGATATCC
>CAYQRG010000310.1:0-1807 GCA_964419645.1 uncultured Eubacterium sp. | reverse complement strand
TGTAAACATATCCCACAATGGAACATTGCATGAAGTGCAAAACGGTATCAGCCCTTCATCTCCGATTTCTTTTAACCCAAGTTTTTGCCCGCAAAACGGACAATACGTAAATTTCATAATTTCTTCCTACCCTTTCTTCTCATATAAATGACAATTTTTCGGTTCCTGCAAAATAGTGAGTTGTGCCATAACCTTCGGATTCAGAAAATAATTTTCGAACGAGTAATATTTGAGAATCAAAACACTTTCCGGACGAACCCGTGGCAGCTTATCCATATCCTGTAACCATGCCTCCTTTTTCCGGTACTGACTGACTACACCCCTGCGCTGCAGCAGATCAATACTTTCAAAAATATTCCGGATTCATAAAGGGTACCACCAGACAAGCAGCCTTTCCTTCTGCATCCAATCCCCAATATCCGCTATACATACCGTCCCCCATACCGCTTGAGAACAAAACAATTCTTTCCTTAGTCTCAGGAATCTGCCACGCAAGGAAACTCCCGCCTTGGTTTTGGAATTTAGGATACTCTTCATATTTTTTCTGGAAAATAGGTGCAAAGTAATCCGCATATCTGTTCTTTCCCTGATTTTCGTTCTGCCATTTTTCAAAAAATATGCGATAATGCTCCGATGCGCTGACGTCTGCAAAACAAGCAAGACCCGCGTCTACACCGAAAACCGTCCAGACATTCGGCTTCCCCAAGTCTTCCCTTTTGCTCCCCTTTGGCATGGCAATTTCATAGCGTACAACCGGTCCGGAGCTGATCATAATCCTTGCCGCAGCGATTCGCAGACCCACGGTTCCTGAATGACAGACGGACAATTCCACCGGATAACTTCCTGCCGGTATTTTTTTATCCAAAACCGTTTCATACCTGCTCCCCAGATAGGCGATCGGATCCGGAAGCACTACTTCACCGGTAGGAAAATCTGCTTCTCCTGCCCGGATAACATCTATCTTGTCACTTTTTGTAAATATCATCTGAAAAAAATCTATAGGATAAGATTCCTTGTTCAGGAATTTCAGGTTCTTCTCAAATGCAATCTGTGCCGGATGCTTTACCTGTTCCCGAATCGCTTTTCCGGTTTTTGTGTCCACAAAATATTTCCCAGTCTTATCGGAACGAAATTCCAGATCAGTGCCTACCGGCATGTAAAATACATTCACAACGGTCGGCTCAATATTAGCCAGAGTATTAAAATCTACTATTGCCATATTTTGGGCATCGTCCACATATTCTTGCGTATCCGTATCTCCAAAGGCCACCCAGCCGTTCCCATGTTCACTCTCCTGTCTAAACAGCCACTTCAATCTTGATGTACCATTTAAAACAGATTTACTGACAATGCTCCCTCCCGCTCCTCTGATATATTCTTTTATTTCCGGCTGCTTTTCCTCCGAAGGCGTTGTCTTCTTTTTACCAAACAGTCCCATATTATTCCTTCCCCTTCAATGCAGTCTTTCTGCCTGCTCGCCTTTCTGCAAGATATAAATCATTATTTCTAACTCCGCATTTTGATGTCAAGGAATACTATACCATATTTTTTCACCGTAATCACTCAGTTTTTTCTAACTCAGCCGCCCTCCTTGCCGCCTTAGACATCATTTTTCCTATGTAAAGAGGATGCAGGTAGCACAGCCTCATTTGTGCCGCCTGACTTGTGGAATGACAAATCACAAACTTCTTTGACCAGATACGATCAGCCAATCCATAGCCAACCTTTTTGGCTTCCGCTTTGAATTCTTTTGGAATTGAAATTCCCGATGCTGATTTTGTATTTGTTAACGGCGGATGGAACAGGT
>CAYQRG010000309.1:0-1823 GCA_964419645.1 uncultured Eubacterium sp. | reverse complement strand
CTAACTGCTTATTCTGATAATCGCTCAACATAAATGCAAGGGAGCTTCCCACCAAAGCAAACATAAATAAAAGACTTAATGTGCCAAGCACAAAGCAAGTATTTCGCACTTTTGAGGAAAACTGTCTCATCAAAAACAGATATTCCTTTTTGTAAACCAGTCTTCCTCTGTTTTTTATATAGTTCATTAGAAAAGCAGAAAGCCCTAAGTAGAAAAAATAAAACGTGAGAGTAAGCCCGATCATTTCCCATATTGCGGTTATTTTTGTCACTCTGCCGGTAAAGACAAGAAAATATAAAAGCAGCAGATTTCCTACAGAGAGAAAGAAAAGCCATTTCCACAGAGAATTTCTTTTTTCATTCACTGTTTCATTCTGCTTATCCATATTGAGCAGACCGATGATCTCCATATGGGAGAATTTTCTCTGATTCCGAAAAAGGGCAACAAAAAAACACACCCCATACAATAACATTGTCAATAAAAAGGCGGACAAATTTTCCTGAAAACCCGTATTTTTGAACTCGTAATTTTTCCCGATGCTTTTATAGAAAACTAAGAATAATATCTGTTTTAACCCGCTTCCCAAAAGCAGTCCCGCAAAAAGAGCGCCTATTCCAAGATAAAAATTTTCTTTCCTATAAAGAGCCGCTATTTGCTTTTTCTGCATTCCGGCTAACAGATAAATGGCAAATTCGCGGCTTCTTTTCTCCAGAATAAAGCGCGTCATATAATGAATCAGCCAGGCCACTATAATCAAAATCACTACTGTGGAAACGGTCATAAAAGTGATCAACATCATGCCTGCCGTTGATAATTCTCCGTTATTTCCATAATGGATCATCTCATAAATATCCTTGGAAAAGAGCAGAGAATGAAAAGAAAACATTAACGCTGTTATCACACATAAGGTTAGAAAATAATTCAGATAGTCTTTCCATAACCTGCGGGCATTTCGCAATGCAATCTTATTCAGCATAGCAACTCTCCACCTCCCATCTGGGACTGTATATCAAAAATACGGTTCAGATACTCTCTTTTGTTCAAATTTCCCCGCTCTGATTCGCAGTATATTTTACCGTCACTCAAAAATAGAATCCTGTCACAATAACAAGCTGAAAATACATCATGCGTTACCATTAAGATCGTTGCACCCAGTTCCTTGTTCATAACCTGTAAGGTATCCAACAGCATTGCAGATGATCTAGAATCCAATGCTCCTGTCGGCTCGTCCGCCAGAATCAGTTTCGGATCATTGGCAAGCGCTCTTGCGCAAGCCGCCCGCTGTTTTTGCCCACCGGACACTTCGTACGGAAATTTCCCCAGAATATCACAAATACCTAAAGTTTCCGAAATGTTTTTTACTCTGATGTCTACTTCCTCCTTCTTCTGACCGCAGAGAGCCATGGGAAGCATAATATTTTCTTCAATGCTCAATGTATCTAAAAGATTATAGTCCTGAAAAACAAACCCCAGATTTTTCTGCCGAAAGTCCGCCAGTTCCTCTTCTTTCATTCTCGAAATATCAGTTCCATCGTAAGAAACCTGTCCCTCCGACATCGTATCTATGGTAGAAAGGACATTCAACATGGTCGTTTTACCAGAACCGGAAGCGCCCATGATACCGATAAATTCTCCCCGATCCACATAGAAACTGACATGATCAACGGCGTTTACCGTCATGCTTCCTGTGCCATAATTTTTTACAAGATTTTTCACTTCAATATAATGCTGTTTCATTATAACGCGCCGCCCTTCCTCATATGTTCCCTTCGCTCTGATTTCGGAGTAATACGGCATAAGACCAGTACACTCCCGCACAAAAA
>CAYQRG010000308.1:0-1824 GCA_964419645.1 uncultured Eubacterium sp. | reverse complement strand
GAGTGGGAAATGAGGCGGCAAAGGCTTACTATGATGACTGGGGAGCAAGGGCATACTTGGTATCAGGCTCCGGGGAGAGTGTTTCACAGCCATTGAGGAATTATGAGGTTGTTGATAAAAATCTTTACATTGATGTTCAGGCGTTTCGTGAGTTAGGCGGCGTATACATTTTCTCGCGGATTGCGGTGGAGAATGCGAATATGTTGGGAATTCGTCTTGTTGGAACATATGCCTGGGAAGGGCTTCCATATACAATTTATTTATATCATACGTGAGGAGAAAGGTTGAAAATTAAAATTTTCAACCGGCAAGTTTGTGCTTAACAGCCCAAACTTGCAGACTTTGAAAGGAGCAAGGTTATAAAGATGTCAGAATTGAAAGAGCGTTCGGACAAAGAGGCACAGGAAAGCTTTCTTCCGGAAGAGCAGTGTACTTGCGGGATTCAGTTTCTTGCGGATTTCTGGAAGGAAAAATATCTTCAGGAATATATCCGGAACGGTGGAAGTAAAATTAAATTTGTAACGGGGCGTACAGGAAGCGGCAAGACGCATTTTTTGCGTCTGATGACAAATGCTGCTCGAAAAGAGGATTACAAAATAATTTGTTTTTCTGCAAAAGATGTCTGGATGCACGATTTTAAGGAAATTTATGTGGAAATTTTTCACCAATGCGATATTTTCAAATGTCTTAAGGCTGTCAGCCATCAGCTGATACAGAACATGGGGTTTGACTATCATGATATTCCGGAGGATAAGAAATTTATTGACTATCTTTCGGAAAATGGTATGGGCGATGCATTGACAAAAAGAGAAATCCGTGCGCAGCTGCGGCAGATTTTTTTGGATAACCCAATGATGGATAATAATTTTGCGCTTGCATGCAGCATGCTGACTGGCAGTATTTTAGGATATCCTATTTTGGAAGAGCAGAATCAGGAATTGCTGTTAGCCTGGCTGGAAGGGGATCGGACCATAAAGCTTTCGCAGCTTCGGGCGATGGATTTTTACCCTAGCCGTATTACGAAGTATAATGCGAGGCACATGCTTCGTTCCCTGGCGGAGCTGATTCGGATGGGCGATTATTCCGGACTATTCATTACGATTGATGATATGGAGATTCTGACCAGCCGTTCCAGCCTGGAAACAATTCATTATACAAAAATGAAACGTGAGGATACCTATGAGAGTATCCGCCAGTTGATTGATGATATTGACAGTATGAAGAACATCATGTTTGTCTATGCTTTTGACAGGGAGCTGATTGACAATGAAAATGCCGGATTAAAGTCTTATCAGGCATTGTGGATGCGGATACAAAATGAGATTGTCGGGGAGCGCTTCAACCGGTTTACGGATATGGTTGATTTGGACAGGCTCGCGGCGCAGGAATATTCTCCGGAGGTGATTGTAGAAATTTCCCGGAGTATTGCCCAGGCGCAGCAGAACCGTTCTGTTTTTCCCTTAAATCCGGAAACGGCCAGGGAGATCATGGAGCAGTCCCGTACAGGGGCAATTGGGATTCCAAAGCTGATTCAGATGGCTATGCAGGAGGTAGAAGCAGATGTATGATATAGAAGCCAGGCACATCATTGAAGCATTGCGGTCAGGGATTCCTTCCCGCGCCGTAGGGCAGTATTTTTCTGAGGCACGTCCAAAGATTATGAAAGAAATATCCGATCGGCTGGATTTGGTGTGCGAACAGGAAAAGTCAAGCGGGATGATTATCAGCGGGAAATATGGAGAGGGAAAGACGCATTTGCTGAATACGGTGTTTAATCTTGCCCGTTCCAATAATATGGTGGTTTCCTACCTTTCGCTCAGCAAG
>CAYQRG010000307.1:0-1832 GCA_964419645.1 uncultured Eubacterium sp. | reverse complement strand
TAATATCATGTATAATAAACGTGGTATATTTTTTTAAGGTTAAGCAGCATATTTTATGCTTTACAGATGAGGGAAACAGTATGGATTCCAGAGTGGATGCCGAAGTTCTGATCGGCGGTAAAGTATATACACTGACCGGTTACGAAAGTGAAGAGTATTTTCAGAAGATAGCCAGCTATATTAATAATAAGATGGCAGAGTGCGGGAAAATGGACAGCTTTAAAAAGCTGCCTCTGGATATGCAGAGCGTACTGGTGCAGATCAATATTGCCGACGAATATTTTAAAGCCAAAAAGCAGATCAGCATTCTGGAAGAGGGAGTAAAGGCAAAGGAAAAGGAACTGTATGACCTGAAACATGAGCTGATCTCCTGCCAGATCAAGCTTGAGAATTCCGAGAAAAATGTGCGGAATCTGAATACGGAACTACAGGAAAATGCAAAGAAAATAGTGCGTCTGGAAACAGAGTTAAAAGGAAAAAGTAAGTAAAAATTAAAGATTACAAGCTTCGGGCAGGGAAAATCTTCCCTGCCCGATTTAACATAAGGACAATTCGCGAAGTGTGTTGTCCGTTGTTAGCATAAGATTCCTCGCGAAGCGTGGAATCGTTGGTTAAAAAACAGGAGAGAACATGGAAAAACGAGTGGAATTGCTTGCCCCCTGCGGCAGTTATGAAAGCTTCCTTGCTGCGGTAAATGCCGGAGCGGATGCGGTCTATTTAGGCGGCAGGGAATTTGGAGCAAGAGCATATGCGGAAAATTTTTCGGATGAAGAACTGGTATCAGTCATACAACAGGCTCATCTTTTTCATATCAAAGTATATCTGACGGTCAACACACTTGTAAAGGAGCGGGAGTTTTCAAAACTGTACGGGTATATGCTGCCGTTATATGAAGCAGGGCTGGACGGTGTTATTGTACAGGATATGGGTGTTCTCAGTTTTTTAAAAAAGAATTTTCCGGATTTAAAGTTTCATGCCAGTACCCAGATGACGATAACAGGCATATATGGCGCATCTTACCTGAAAGAGGAAGGATGCGAGAGAATCGTGCCGGCTCGGGAGCTGTCTTTGCAGGAGATAAAAGCCATAAAAGAAAAAGTGCCTGTTGAGATAGAAGCTTTTATCCATGGCGCTATGTGTTATTGTTATTCGGGACAATGCCTGATGAGCAGCATGATCGGCGGCCGGAGCGGCAACCGGGGACGGTGTGCCCAGCCCTGCAGACTGCCTTATAAAACAGCAGGGGAAGAAGGGTATTTTTTAAGTTTGAAAGATATGAATACGCTGGAATATATACCGGAACTGATCGAGGCGGGAATTGATTCCTTTAAGATAGAAGGACGGATGAAAAAGCCGGAATATGTGGCAGGTGTGGTATCAACATATAGAAAATATATTGACAGATATTATGAAATGAGGCGGTTGAGAGACAGCACAGATATATATACAAATAATACCGAAAAAAATATAAAGGATAAACAAAAGTCAGATTTTCATATTTCATCGAAAGATAAAAAGATATTATCCGATCTCTATATCAGAAGTGAAACCGGAAGCGGTTATTATTTTACCGGCAGAGGCAGGGACATGCTGACGCTGCAAAAACCGGGATATAACGAAGCGGATGGGGAGCTTTTAGAAGATCTGAGAAAGAATTATATCCGGGAACTGCCGAAAAAAGCGTTGGATATTCGGGTGCGTTGCAGGGCGGGAGAGCCTCTTTATGGTGAAGCATGTTTATCAGATAAAAGAAGAGAAGAAAGTATATGTGTTTCTGCGTCCGGCCCTATAGCGGAAACGGCAGATAAACGGTCAGTCAGTGAGGAAGAAAT
>CAYQRG010000306.1:0-1840 GCA_964419645.1 uncultured Eubacterium sp. | reverse complement strand
AATTTGTGTCGTCACATTTTCTCTACCGGAAAAAAGAGCCTCCAGTTCTTCGAGGCTTCCATTCTCCGCAAGGATTTCCGCTTCCATTCCAGGCACCCATTCCCTGAATCCCCCCGCATTCCTACCAAGCGGACAGGGCTCATCCGTGAAAAAGGCAATGATGGTATTGCCGAAATATTCTTTTAGTTCCTGATAGTATCGCTCATGAGTCAGTCTGATAAACGTATCCACCGCATCCGGATTCAAAATGTCCGCAGACATCGGCGCATCCACCTCTCCGTCATCCTCTCCATAATGGATGCCACGGACTGTTCCATGGGTAAAACCATAAATCAAATACCGTCCATCCGAAAACTGCGTGATCACCTGTCCCCCCTCTGCACTGTCTGATAGAACAATTCCCTTAGATGCATATTCCGCATTCTCCGCCACAACCAAACCGTGAGCAGATCCTGACGGATACATTCCCTCATCATAAAGTACAATCTTCATGCCAAGCCGTTCTGCAGTCACAACCACATACTTTACAACTTCAAAATATGCCTCGGACAGATAAGAAATTTCCTTTGGAATTCCGATTCGCGGATGAAGTACAATGCCCTCTACACCTTTATCCACATAATCAGTAAGTTGCTGCCTGATTTTTTCCTTATCTGGCTCGTCATTAAAGAACCAGAACGGAATCGCTGTAAACTCTTCGGACGGGTTTATGATATTATCTAAAAATTCCAGCATAATTCATTTCCTTTCTATCCATATCCATCTCTATATTGATTTCTTTCCATATAAATCTCATATTTATTTTACTTCTGCTTTAAATCTGGGTATATATCAATAATTTCATATTCTGTCATAATCTGCTGTTTTGTGCCGTGGTCTTGCTTGACCTTTGAAAACGCATCCTTTAAACTAAAGAAAACAAGATACCACTGATTCTCAAATAACAAAGAGGCATAACGAATATGACTTCCCAAAAGCGTACTTTTTCCAAAAATCGTATTATTTCCCTGATCATTGGCTGCTATCTCTTTATGCTGTTCATCATCAGTTCCATCACCTGCTACTTCGCATATGGCAGAACGCGTAATGAAATCCTCGCTGATATTGATATGACACTTGTTGAAACTGCGGGGGAATATAAAGGACTTACCGATAATTTTTGGAAATTTTATATGCCTTTCTTCGAAAACACCTCGGAATATTATGCGGCTTTGCAAAACTACTTTTCCGTGCAGAACGCTGAAGATATTTCACCGCTTGACAAACTGGAATTGGCTTCCTTTTTTTCCAAACTGACCATCTACGATGACAGGGTGCAGTGGGTTGCCGCCATCTCCCCCTCCCGCTCTGTCAATTATATTTATTATACTGATCAACGACTCCTGTTGCCCCTGCCTGCAGATTTTCCCTATCTGGAACGCCTTTTATCCAGAAACAGCAGGATGGAAGTCTATGGCGCAGCACCTTTCACATCAGGGGATATCACCTATTCCAACTTAGCCATAGCAGGCGGTCTTCCTTCCGATATAAAAGAGGGCTCCCTAATCGTAGGTTACAGCCTCACACAACTGGAAAATATCTGCCATGAACATTCTCTTGCACAATCTTTGGCATTTCACATCCTGTCAGACGATGATACATTATTTTCTTCCAATGACCTTCCTGTCTCTCAGGCAGACTTTCCTGCCACTGGAAAAAGCTGTATAAAAAAAATATCCGGGAAACTCTATTACCTTCACACTTACGAAAAACAGCCAAACGGTGTCTATGTAGGCTATTCCATCTACTTTTGGGAACTTTTGCTGCTATCACATAAGAATACCCCTTATATTCTCTTTGC
>CAYQRG010000305.1:1500-1862 GCA_964419645.1 uncultured Eubacterium sp. | reverse complement strand
TATATCTTTTGGTTTATTCCTGACGTCCAAGTCAGTGGTCTTTCTGTTTTTTCATTTGTTCTAGTTCGCTGTATATGACATCATTCAACACTTTAATGTATGTCCCCTTCATGCCGGAAGAACGGGATTCGATCACACCTGCGCTTTCAAACTTCCGCAGCGCATTTACAATAACGGAACGGGTGATGCCTACCCGGTCTGCAATTTTGCTGGCTACCAATATGCCTTCATTTCCGTCCAATTCTTCAAAAATATGAATGATAGCCTCTAATTCTGAAAAAGAAAGTGTATTGATTGCTGATTTCACAATCTGCATTTTACGAATTTCTTGAAAAGGACGGCGAATAGCAAAATCCAAGCGC
>CAYQRG010000305.1:0-1490 GCA_964419645.1 uncultured Eubacterium sp. | reverse complement strand
TACAGAACGCAGCATCTCCAACCCAACCACGGTTGTTCCGTATTCGCTTAAAATAATATCATCAATGTCATACGGCGAAGAATACCGATATACAAACAGCGTTCCTAACCGCTCTCCTGCAATGTCAATCGGTGTTATGATCGCACAGTATTTCTTTAAGTCTTCATCAAAGCCCAGGGTTTCCAGATTCACATTTTCTTTGGTGGATAAAATTCCCAGCAGCCTTTCATTTAACAGAGGATCGATAAAGCCTCCCACTTCATCTACAATCAACTCACAGATTTCAGGTGTTCCTTTTCCAATGCTGCTCCCTAAAACCTTGCCCTTTTTGCTGATGACCAGGATGTTGGATTTCAGAATCTCCGTTAGTACTTCACAAATATCGTTAAATACGACTTTGGAAGAATTGTTGTTGTGCAGAAGTTTATTGATTTTTCTTGTTTTATCTAACAACTGTACACCCATAGGATATCCTCCTTAAAAATATTCCGAACTTTTTATAGTTGAATGGTATCTTATCATATTTTTTTTAAAATTTCAAGAATATTCAAAAAATCAGGAACGTTTCTCACTATAACCGCACTGCTCGCTGGAGCACGCCAGTTTACTTCCCTTTTCTACCATATAACTGCCGCATTTGGGACAGGGTTTTTCGGAAGGTTTCTGCCAGGAAATAAATTCACATTCTGGATTGTTTTCACAGCCGTAATATTTTCTGCCTTTTTTCGTCTTCTTGATGACGACTTCTTTTCCACATAAAGGACATTTGATTCCTGTCTTTTCCAGATATGGCTTGGTATTCCGGCAGTCAGGAAATCCCGGACAGGCTAAAAATTTGCCGTGAGGACCGTATTTTACCACCATATTCCTGCCGCATTCTTCGCAGATCACATCTGTCACTTCATCTTCGATCTTCACTTTTTCCAGATCTTTCTGAGCTTGCTCTACTGCCTCCTCTAAATCCGGATAAAAATTGCTCACTACAATTTTCCAGTTCACGGCTCCTTCTTCGACTTTATCCAGAAGGGATTCCATATTCGCGGTAAAGTGTTCATCTACAATGGTAGGAAAGGACTCCTTCATAATGGAATTTACGACTTCTCCCAATTCCGTAATATAAAGGTTCTTATTTTCTTTTACCACATATCTTCTTCCAAGTAACGTGGTAATTGTTGGAGAATAAGTACTTGGCCGGCCGATCCCAAGCTCTTCTAAGGCCTTTACCAGCGACGCTTCTGTATAATGGGGCGCAGGCTGGGTAAAATGCTGTTTCCCCTCTAATTCCTGCAAATTAAGTCTGGTATTCTTATCAATGGACTTTAAGAGGACATTGTTCCCCTCTTTTTCTTCTTCTGCAGCCGTATATACGGACATAAATCCGTCAAAAGCAATTTTGGATGCCGATACGTGAAAACAATAGTCCCCTGCTCCAATGGTGACGGATGTGGTCTCATACACTGCCTCTTTCATCCTGCTAGCGGCAAATCGCC
>CAYQRG010000304.1:877-1871 GCA_964419645.1 uncultured Eubacterium sp. | reverse complement strand
ATTTTCTGGATAAGCAGGGCTTCAAAACAGATATGACAACAAATGAGGCTGACTTTGATAATTTTGGAAAGAAATACCAGAGCCTGATCCTTACCATGTACAATGACAAGAATGATATCAGCAAGGAAGTACATACTGTAAATATTTCCAAAGAAAACGGAAAATTCGTGGCACATAATGTATACTGCAACGGGAAAGTGGTAGGTCCCAACGCTACCGTAAAAGAACTGATCGCAAATATGAACAACGGCAAGGCCAAAGGCATTTCCCTGATCGGGGTTTCCAAATCGGTATAAAGAGCAAGGCCTTCTATGATAAAATTGAAATCATAGAAGGCCTATTATATTACAACCATACCTTTTCCAAATCACCGCGCGCTGCGCTCCCGCCCATACATCTTCATATATGTCCGGACCCTGCCTGCCAGCTTAGACGTAATCTGATCCGCTGTTGCCCTCCACTTCCAGTTGCATCCTAACGTAGAAGGCGTATTCATACGCGCTTCATTCCCAAGTCCCAAGACATCCTGCATAGGTACAATCGCAAGATCACTGACACTTGCCCAGGCGCCGCTCTTCATACCCCAGTGATACCCTTCTGCCTTTGTCAGATTCAGATATTTCTTCGCAAAATCAACGCATTCCTTAGGAGCTGTTTTAAACCAGCCTGCGGAGGTTTCGTTGTCGTGGGTTCCGGTATAGACCACACTATGACTCGTATAATTGTGGGGAAGATAGTCGCTTTCTTCCCTGGGATCAAAGGCAAACTGCAGTACCTTCATGCCCGGAAATCCGGAGTCTTGCACCAACTTTAATACAGAGGGCGTTAAAAATCCAAGATCCTCCACGATAATATTTAACCGCCCCAGCTTTTGTTCCAGAGACCGGAACAAATCTATGCCGGGTCCCATTTTCCATTCTCCTTTTTTGGCTGTTTTCGCTCCGGCGGGAATTGCATAGTAGGAATCGAATCCGCGGAAATGGTCGATCCGTAC
>CAYQRG010000304.1:0-867 GCA_964419645.1 uncultured Eubacterium sp. | reverse complement strand
TCGTTTTGTCCAAAAGCTGTAACCATCTTTTTTCATCACGTCCCAGCGAAACAGCGGATTGCCCCAAAGCTGTCCGTCTTCGGAAAATGCATCCGGCGGACATCCTGCCACTTCAATCGGGCGCAGATCTTCATCCAAATAAAACTGCTCGGGATTCGCCCACACATCGGCGCTATCTCCCGCAACATAAATCGGTACGTCACCAATAATCTGGATTCCTTTCTGATTCGCATATTCTTTCAGACTTCTCCACTGTTTAAAGAATAAGTACTGAAGCATTTTATAAAAATAAATTTCTTCGGCATATTTTTCCCGGACTTCTTCCATTGCCGCAGCTTTGCGGAACCTGAGTTCATCCTCCCATTCCTCCCATGCTGCGCCGTTATGAGCGTCTTTTAAAGCCATAAACTCTGCATAATCCGTAAGCCACTCTTTCTCTTCGTCACAAAATACTGCAAAGTCCGCCGGCTCTTTTTCCACAAAACGCTGATATGCTTTCTTCAGTAAAGCATAACGGTTTTGATACAAAATGCCAAAATCCACTTCTGTATTCTTCTCACCCCAGAAATAAGATTCGCATTCTTCTTTTTGCAATAATTTCTCCCTGCAGAGCAATGCCAGGTCAATAAAATACGGATTGCCTGCAAAACTGGAAAACGACTGATAGGGAGAGTCCCCGTAGCTGGTGGGACATACCGGAAGAATCTGCCAGTAAGTCTGCCCTGCTTTTACTAAAAAATCCACAAATTTTCTTGCTTCCCTGCCCATAGTTCCGATGCCATACTCGGAAGGCAGAGAAGAAATATGCATTAAAATACCACCTGTTCTCATACTTTATTACCCCAATTTTTTTCTTTTATTATCTTA
>CAYQRG010000303.1:0-1919 GCA_964419645.1 uncultured Eubacterium sp. | reverse complement strand
GCTATAACAACCATTATGCGGCAGGCTCTCATTACACTAATCCCAGTAATGATATGTTTGAAGCCAACCAGCGTTTCCGCGTGCAGTTTGACGCTGTTGCCTCCGAGTCCCTGTCCGGCACATTATGGTTTGAAATTGGTGGAGATGCTTTCTGGGGTAAGGGCGGCACTAATGGCGCTCAGCTTGGCACCGATGGAACCATAGTAAAAGTGAAAGGCGCCTGGATTGACTGGATGATTCCGGAAACAGACGCCAAGATCCGCATGGGTCTTCAGCATGTAACGCTGCCCAGCTTCACCCTGGGCGGCAGCACCGTGATGGATGATGATGTTGCCGGCATCACAGCCTCCTACCAGGTGAACGAGAACATCGGCATCACCGCCCTCTGGATGCGCCCCGCCAATGATAATTTCAATGGATTTTATCAAAATGGTGGCACATCTTCTTCACTGATGCAGGCTAATTATCAGGATAACATGGATCTGGGCGCCCTGCTCATTCCCATGACCTTTGACGGCGCGAAAGTCACCCCCTGGGGTATGTATGGCGCCATCGGTCCCAATACTTTCCGCAATAGCACAAGAACAGCCAAATATGAAGTTGTAGATGGTAAGCTGGTAACAACCTACACGACAAATAGTAATAATCTTGCCTGGACTGGCAATGGCGGCGGCGAAATCAAGGGCGGTTTGTTCCCGGTAGGCGGCGCGCGTCATCGCGATTTCTCCAATGCGAATGGCGCTCGCAGACTTTCCACATACGGCAACGCCTGGTGGGGCGGCATCACCGGCGAATTCACCATGTTTGATCCTTTCCGCATCGCATACGACTTTGTCTATGGATCAGTGACCTGGGAAGATGACGGCCGCCTGAACAAGCAGGGCTGGATGGCCAACCTCTTGTTGGAATACAAGCTTGACTGGGCAACCCCCGGCTTGTACGGCTGGTACGCATCCGGTGATGACGGCAACCCGGCCAACGGTTCCGAACAGCTACCGACCATTTCCGATAACAACACCAACAAGTTCTCCGATTTCGCCTTCACAGGCCATGGCGGCATCTATCGCCGCGGCCTGATCAACAAGGGCGGCATGGCAGGCACCTGGGGTATCGGCGCCCGCCTGAAGGACATGAGCTTTATTGAAGACATCAAGACCACCTTCAAGGTCAACCTCATCGGCGGCACCAACAGCGCCACCATGGGCCGCAAAATGGCCAATGCCGGCTTGTGGTTCAATGGCACCACACTTGATAACTGGAGCGCTAACGGTCCCTTTAATGGCCCTGGATTTGGCGGAGACGGCGGCACAACATGGGGCTACAACTGGGGCACATACATGACCACCCGCGACTACGCCCTTGAATTCAACCTGGGCAACTCCTACAAGATGTATGAGAACTTCACAGTCAATCTGGACTTTGACTACATCGCCTACTGGCTTGACACCAGCAGAAAGGTATGGGGCAACCCGCACAGAAAGGGCAAGCACATTCCTGGCGTGACCGATGCGTGGAACATCAGCTGCAACTTCCTGTATTCCTTCTAGGATAAAGTCAGGTTAGCTTATATTGGGGGCGCAAGCCCCCTTTTTTTATTTAATGACAAATTTTTAAAAGGCTTTTTGCAAAAAAAAGGCAAGGTGACATAATATGACAAGCCCGTGCTTTATACTGACTGGAGCCTTGCAATTAGAATATGTTTTTGAAAGTTTGATAGGGCGGATAACACTTCAGCAACAGTTTCAAGCGTGCCCCTCTTCAAAGTTTCCATAGAATCCCTGCGAGAATGGATAGTTGAGAATGAGCCGGGTGTCGTCCCTGGCTTCGTGGTCCCTTGGGAGTTGCTGACCCTAATGCCTCGATCAGTTCCGATTGTATGCCGGTAAGTCTCATGCCTCCATAAAAAACAAAATTAAACC
>CAYQRG010000302.1:0-1921 GCA_964419645.1 uncultured Eubacterium sp. | reverse complement strand
GAAGAAAATATACAAAAGAAAGAACAGGTTCCCATTGGTATAGCGTTGAAAGCATTGTTTACGAATAAATACTGGATTAACCGAATTCTTTTTGCATTGGCAATCACCATTGCAACCATGACTACTTCTGCAAATGTATATTATGCCCAGTACTGGCTGGGAGATGAGAACCTTACGGGTGTCATATCCATTGCAAACGTACTTCCTATGCTTATTGCGTTAGGATTTGTAAATTTCTTTTTGAAAAGAATAGGAAACCGCAATACCAGCCTGTTAGGTGCCGGGATTATGCTGATAGGTTTCGCACTCCAATTTATTGCACCGGCAAGCTATATGATGGTCTTGATTGGAACAGGAATTCGTGGATTTGGAACCGGATTGGCAAGTACCGTTACTGCGGTCATGTTGGGAGATACCATTGACTATGGCGAATGGAAATCAGGAATTCGTACAGATGGTCTGGTTTATTCCGCCTCCAGTTTTGGCACTAAAGTAGGAAATGGCGTGGCAACTGCTTCTTTAGGCTGGGCACTTGCAATCGGAAATTTTGATGCTGCACTTGCTGTTCAAGGGGATTCAGCGCTTGCTTCTATTAAATTTGTATTTACAATTCTTCCAATGTTGGCAACAATATTGGCAGTAGTACTTAACTTGTTGTTTAATCTTGATAAAAAGATGCCTCAGATCAGAGATGATTTAAGAGAAAGGGAAGCAAAGGCTGGCAAGTAAAAATATGGAGAAAATTAATTTAAATTCAAATTGGGAATATTGTCTTAAAGGAACAGAAAATTGGTACAAAGTGAACCTTCCTCATGATGCAATGATACATCGTGAAAGGATAAAGAAATTAAAGAATGGAAGCTATACGGGATTTTATCCCAGTGGGGATTATGTATACATACGGAAAATATATGGTGATGCTGCATATGAGGGAAAATCTCTGATCCTTGAATTTGAAGGTGTGTACATGGATAGTACTGTTTATCTGAATGATGAAAAAGTGGGCGGCCATGTATACGGATACAGTAATTTTTATGTGGATTTGACAGATAAATTGGTGATTGGAAAAGATAATGAATTAAGGGTAGAAGTGCACTGTAGTCAGGTGCCTAACGCAAGATGGTATCCGGGAAATGGTATCTATCGTCCAGTAACCCTTTTTGTTGGTGAAAAATCTCATATCCTTTTAGATGGTGTGCACATCATAACAGAGAGTTATGAGCCCGCTGTTTTGCATATTGCATCAGATGCGGTTATGGCAGAAGATTGTGAAGTAGAAATTCAAATTCTGGATCAGAAAGAGATTATTGCCAAAGGAAGTGGCACTGATTGTAGAGTAGAGATTCCCGATGCAAAGTTATGGGATGAAGAGAACCCTTATCTTTATACTGCCCATGTGATGCTAAAAAGGTTGGGAATGGTTATTGATGAGCAGAATATTCCTTTTGGTATAAGAAAACTGGAATGGTCTGCCCAAAAAGGACTGCAGGTTAATGGGAAAACGGTAAAACTTCGTGGAGGATGCGTCCATCATGATAATGGGATACTAGGGGCATGCGATTTCGAGGCAGCAGCATACCGCAGGGTGCGTATTATGAAGGAATCAGGATTTAACGCAATTCGGAGCGCACATTATCCTATCGGTAAAAATATGCTTAAAGCCTGTGATGAACTTGGTATGTATATTATGGATGAAGCTTTTGATACATGGCGTGACACAAATGGAATCTACGGTTATACATTGGATTTTGAAAAAGAATGGCGGGATGATTTAAGGAAAATGGTTCTGAAAGACCGTAACCATCCATCAGTTATCATGTATTCCATCGGAAATGAGATTTCAGATACTGCAAGAGAAGACGGGGTGGAGTTGGCGGCTCAGATGACAGAGTTGTGCCATTACACCGACAGTTCAAGACCA
>CAYQRG010000301.1:0-1921 GCA_964419645.1 uncultured Eubacterium sp. | reverse complement strand
ATCCTGCCTGTGAACCGAATTACGATCACCTTCTGGTACTTGGCGTTTCTCCTGAAAAGGCTCCGGAAGAAGGCGAATATGTGACAATGACCTTTGAAAAAGGCGTTCCCACTTCCATTAACGGCAAAGAAATGAAAGTATCCGATATCATCCGTGAATTAAACCGTTTAGGCGGCAAACACGGCATTGGTATCGTAGATATCGTAGAAAACCGCGTTGTCGGCATGAAATCCAGAGGCGTATACGAAACTCCTGGCGGAACCATCTTAATGGAAGCACATCAGCAGTTAGAAGAACTGGTATTAGACCGGACTACCATGGATGTGAAAAAAGATATGGGCAACAAAATGGCTCAGATCGTATACGAAGGCAAATGGTTTACTCCTCTTCGTGAGGCTGTTCAGGCATTTGTGGAATCTACGCAGGAATATGTAACCGGAGAAGTCAAATTCAAACTCTATAAGGGCAATATCATCAAAGCAGGCACTACTTCTCCTTATTCTCTTTACAGCGAATCCTTAGCAAGCTTTACAACCGGAGATTTATACGACCACCACGATGCAGAAGGATTTATTACCTTATTCGGACTTCCGTTAAAAGTTCGCGCCATGAAACTGGCAGAATCCGAAAAGAACAACTAAATATAAGAACAAAAAGCGGTCCAAAATTCGTTGTACGAAACTTGGACCGCTTTCTTTATTCTTGTGTGTTTTTCAATCATAAAGGGATACCCCGAAAGGCATTCCCTTATTTCTCTTCTTTCTGGTAATTCATATTCGACAATACCATCATTGCAATCTTAAATGTCATGGCATCCTCAAATTTACGAATATCCAATCCAATAATCTTTTCCAGACGCTCCAGCCGATACAAAAGCGTATTCCTATGGACAAACAACTGTCTTGCCGTTTCGGAAATGTTTAAGTTATTTTCAAAAAACTTCTGAATGGTAATCATATTTTCCTCTGAAAATACGTCCGGAATCTCCGTTCCAAACACTTCACGGATAAACATTTCGCATAAGCTCATGGGAATCTGGTAGATCAGACGACCGATTCCAAGCCTTCCATAAGAAAGCGTCTCCTTCTCTGCATAGAAAATCTTACCTACCTCGATCGCCATTTTTGCTTCCTGATAGGATCTTGTAATATCCTGCAAATGAACCACACGGTTGCCGTAGCCTACCCGAACCCGGACCATAGCCTCACTGTGCAGATTATCCACCATCATCTTCGCCAGGCTTTCCAGCGCTTCTTCCTCTTTTTGCTCCCGTACATCCTTTACGACAATAATGCTCTGTTCATCAATTTCCGTAATAAAATCCTTGGACGAACCGCCAAACAGGCTCTTTACCAGTTCCATGATATAGATGTCCTTTTTGCCCTCTACTTCAATGACGTATACAACACGCTCTGTCTCTTCAATATGAAACTTCCGGGCTTTATTGTACATATCTACCACTAACATATTGCCCAACAGAATATTCTGCATAAAACTGTTTCTGTCAAACTGCTCCCGATATGCCTCCACAAGATGACGAATCTGGCAAACTGCCAGTTTTCCCACCATATAAGCCTCTTCTGTGGAAGAACGGATCAAAAGCACATAAGCAAGATCATCCTCTGCAATTACCTTAAAAAAATGAAATCCTGCATAACTCTGGCTCTCTGCCATGGATTTCGCAAAATCCGATACCGCCGTTTCAAAATTTTCCTGCTGATTGAAGGTTGCTGCTAATAATTTCCCACCTTCATTGTAGATTGCCATATCAATCCGGGAAATTTCTTTTATCTCATCCAATGTTGCCTGAATTCTATGATTTGAAAGCAAAAAATCGCTCCTTCCCCAAAACCGTTTCTATATACCAAAATCGGGTAGGAGGCTAACCATTAGTTGATTAGCCGACCTCCCACACCACCGT
>CAYQRG010000300.1:0-1945 GCA_964419645.1 uncultured Eubacterium sp. | reverse complement strand
TGAAGTAGAACTGAGGTCTGTAGTTGTTGAAGAAAGGAGTATGACGTCCACCTTCGTCTTTTGTTAAAACGTAAACCTGAGCTGTGAACTTGTTATGGCAGGTAACAGAACCTGGTTTTGCAAGAACCTGTCCACGAACGATCTGATCACGGTTGATACCACGAAGTAATGCACCAATGTTATCACCAGCCTGAGCCTCGTCTAACATCTTACGGAACATTTCGATACCGGTTACAACAGTTGTCTGTTTTTCTTCTTTTACACCTAAGATCTCAAGCGGATCATTTAAGTGAAGTGTTCCTCTTTCTACTCTACCTGTAGCAACAGTACCACGACCTGTGATCGTGAATACGTCTTCGACTGGCATTAAGAACGGTTTGTCTGTATCACGTTCCGGATCCGGAATATACTCGTCAACAGTTGCCATTAATTCCATAACTTTGTCAGCCCATTCGCAGTTCGGATCTTCAAGAGCTTTCAAAGCAGAACCCTGGATGATCGGGCAGTCATTGAAACCATACTCTTCTAACTGCTCTGTGATTTCCATTTCTACTAACTCTAACAACTCAGGATCATCAACCATATCACATTTGTTCATGAATACTACGATGTAAGGTACACCTACCTGACGGGATAATAAGATATGCTCTTTTGTCTGAGCCATAACACCGTCTGTAGCAGCTACAACGAGGATAGCGCCGTCCATCTGAGCAGCACCTGTGATCATGTTCTTAACGTAGTCAGCATGACCTGGGCAGTCAACGTGTGCGTAATGTCTCTTATCTGTCTCATACTCAACGTGAGCAGTAGAAATTGTGATACCTCTTTCTCTTTCTTCCGGAGCTTTATCAATGTTTTCGAAATCTGTAGCTGTGTTTCCGGCAACTCTCTCAGAAAGTACCTTTGTAATAGCAGCTGTTAAAGTTGTTTTACCATGATCTACGTGACCAATGGTTCCGATGTTACAATGTGGTTTTGTTCTTTCAAATTTAGCCTTAGCCATTTTAAAACGTCCTCCTTAATATTATGTCCGATCGCCGGACAATTTCTTTGTTTTTATTCGTCTCTGTTGTTACTCGGCTAACTCTGATTATATCTGAATTTACCAAGATTTTCAACTACTTTATAGTTTAAATTATTTTTCTTTGGAAGCAAGAAGCTTCTCCTGAACATTCTTCGGTACCTGCTCGTATTTCTCAAAGAACATGGAGTAATTACCGCGTCCCTGTGTTCTGGAACGCAAGTCTGTGGAATAACCGAACATTTCAGCAAGGGGTACGAATGCACGTACGATCTTACCGCCGCCAAGGTCATCCATACCTTCAATACGTCCACGGCGGGAGTTGATATCGCCGATAACGTCTCCCATATATTCTTCCGGCATAGTTACTTCAACCTTCATGATCGGCTCAAGAAGTACCGGAGATGCTTTCTTCATAGCCTCTTTGAATGCCATGGAACCTGCAATGTGGAATGCCATTTCAGAAGAATCGACTTCATGATAAGAACCGTCGTATACAACTGCATGGATACCAACTACAGGATAGCCGCCAAGAGTACCTGCTTTTGTTGCCTCTTCAATACCTGCACCGACAGCCGGGATATATTCTTTTGGAATAGTACCGCCGACAACTTCGGATTCAAACTTGAACAGTTCTTCTCCGTTTGCGTCCATGGGCTCGAAACGAACTTTACAATGTCCGTACTGTCCACGTCCACCGGACTGTTTTGCATATTTGTATTCCTGATCCACCGGTTTGGTAAATGTCTCTTTGTAAGCAACCTGGGGAGCGCCTACGTTTGCTTCTACTTTGTATTCACGAAGCAGACGGTCTACGATAATTTCCAAATGAAGCTCACCCATTCCGGCGATAATGGTCTGACCTGTTTCCTGATCTGTATGCGCACGGAAAGTAGGATCTTCTTCTGCAAGTTTTGCCAAAGC
>CAYQRG010000299.1:0-1956 GCA_964419645.1 uncultured Eubacterium sp. | reverse complement strand
ATGATTTATTAAAGGAATTTCCGGAAATAAGCAAAAATTATGAGGAAGAAATAACCTGGATCAAGGATACTTTTCAAAATCAGGAGACTGGAGGCCAGACAATCTATTTTGACCGCTGTTTCTGTGACTATATTGGCCGCCTGCTGATGAATAAGTACCAGGATAACATTAAGATAGAAAAGGTATTTGCTTTTTTAGAGAATATGGCTGTAAGCGAAGATCAGGAAGTCAGAAATCTGCTGCAGGTAACAGTTTTAGAATATCTCCGCAGCTGGTATTTATTGCAGAACAGATCGGAGAAGCTCATGCTGCCGGAAACAAAGAAATTATTTGATTGTGTAAAGAGTTATCTGCAGGAACCACCAAAAGATGTTATGCCCTATTTTCCTGGAGATGCGAATGGCAAGAACTAAAATCTATCGTCTTGGAATTGTGTACCTACTAAAAAAGAGCTTTTTATAATCAAGCATATAAATCGTAATTTCTTATGTGTATTTGACGGATAATACACGCTATCAAAATGAGGAGGAAGGAAAATGCTGAATGATTTGTTATTAAATCCGAAAGAATTTGAAATTGACGAGATAAACGGAGATGGGGAAAAGGGTATCATTTACTGTAAAAGACTGATAGAGAAATGGACACCCCAACTGGAAACCGAAATGCTGGAGGCCTTTATACATCTTTATTATGATGAAATGTATAGAAATTGGGGACCTGATGACGAGGAAGAAAGTAAAGAATATTGGCCGGAAATAAGCTCTCCTGCAGACCTTGTAAAATACACAGGCACAGATGTTACGCTTTATGCTTTGGAAGACGCAGTATATGCCAGAAGCAAAACAGGAAATCCTTCGTATGAATCGAAAAATATTCCTGTATGTGTTATATTGCTTCTTGATTGTCCATGGGAAGAAGAACACGGTTGGGCTGCTGTTTTTATAGATGAAAAATTTGTTAAAGTTGGCCTTGACATCGTTGATTGTGTTTGGTTGGATTGATTCTGGTTTTTACAATCTTATTGCTAAATTCCCGTTTGTGGAGTAGTTAATAGGAACACTTTTCTGAAAAGGGAGTATTTTTAAATCAGGCATTAATTTACAAAAAAGATAAGAAGGATAAGGTAATTGACATATGGCAGGAATTCTTACGGAAGATCTGATTTATGAAATACTATCGGTGGTGGAGGAGATACCGGAAGGAAAAGTTGCTTCTTACGGACAGATCGCGAAACTGATCGGCAGGGATAAAAACGCGAGGCTTGTGGGTAAGGTGCTCAGTATGGCGGAGTATTATGGAGATTATCCCTGTCACCGTGTAGTGAATCATGCAGGGCGTCTGGCACCGTATTTTTATGAGCAGAAGGAGCTGCTGCTGGACGAAGGAGTGGAATTTCGGGATAATGGTTGTGTGGATATGAAGAAGTTTGGGTGGGAGTGTTGATGAAAAAGAAAGTTTTGCTAATTGGCGGCAGCGGTTTAGTAGGTCAGGCGGTTGCTGAAGCTTTGGAAGATGAATATCAGATTATATTGACGGCGGGACACCATGAACCGGAAAACGGGTATCGTCTGGCGGCAGAGGAAGCGGATAAACTGGCGGAAATTCTGATCCGGGAAGAACCGGATATTGTAGTTTCTTCCAGTCGGGGAACCTATCGAGCTCAAATGAGTTTTCATAAAACACTGGCAGATTGGCTGGTTGAAAAAAAGAAGAAGCTGTTGTATATATCTACAGCAAATGTGTTTGACGGAAATTTATCTCAGCCATGGAAAGAAGATGATCCGCCGCTGCCGGAATCTGATTACGGCAGTTTCAAACGGGATTGTGAGATCATGCTGGGACAACGTCTTGGCAGTCACCTGATCATTTTCAGATTGGCTGCTGTATGGAATTTTGACTGTCCCAGGGTCCAACAATTAAAACTGCACAGCCAAAACAAAGAGCCGCATGACACTT
>CAYQRG010000298.1:0-1960 GCA_964419645.1 uncultured Eubacterium sp. | reverse complement strand
GCCGTATATGACGAAGAATATACCATTGATTTAAGCACGCTAAAGCCGACCATTGCATTTCCGCATCTTCCGGAAAATACAAAAACCATTGACGAAGTCGGCGACATCAAGATTGACCAGGTTGTGATCGGTTCCTGTACAAACGGACGGCTGGATGACCTTAGAATTGCGGCGGAAGTTATGAAAGGGAAAAAAGCCGCTAAAGGCGTGCGTGTCATTGTAATTCCAGCCACCCAGAAGATTTATTTAAAGGCTATGGAGGAAGGACTGCTGAAAACCTTTATCGAAGCAGGGGCAATCGTAAGTACGCCTACCTGCGGCCCCTGTCTGGGGGGATATATGGGAATTCTGGCAGAGAAAGAACGTTGTATCTCTACCACCAACCGTAACTTTGTAGGACGTATGGGACATGTGGAATCAGAAATTTATCTGGCCAGTCCGGCAGTTGCAGCCGCAAGCGCGATTACCGGTAAAATTTCCAGTCCGGATGAATGTTAGGAGGGACAATACATGAAAGCAGCGCAGGGAACAGTATTTAAATACGGCGACAATGTAGATACCGATGTAATTATTCCGGCAAGATATCTGAATTCTTCCGATCCGAAAGAACTGGCGGAGCATTGCATGGAGGATATTGATCAGAATTTTGTGAAACAGGTAAAAGAGGGAGATATCATCGTTGCAACGAAGAATTTCGGATGCGGTTCTTCCAGAGAACATGCGCCCATCGCAATCAAAGCCGCGGGCGTAAGCTGTGTTATAGCAGAGACATTTGCAAGGATTTTTTACCGGAATGCAATGAATATCGGACTGCCCATTGTGGAATGCGAAGAGGCAGCCAAGAATATTGATGCAGGAGATGAAGTAGAAGTGGATTTTGACACAGGTATCATTACTGATAAGACAAAAGGCACTACCTATCAGGGGCAGGCATTTCCGGAATTTATGCATAAGATCATCGACTGTGAAGGTCTTGTGAACTATATCAATCAAAAATAAAGCATTTACGCGAGTAGGGGAAAACTTCCCTACTCGATTTTCTTTATTCCCGCGAGCAACGAGCCAAGTAGACGCGCTGGCGCGGATATTTAGCGACTGCCGCGAGGGTCGAATACCCAGCAGCTCTGCTGCGGGGTATTTGACTTATTATTACAAATCTATTAATTTTACGTTCTTCTTGTCCTTTTTTTCATAAAATAGAGTATAATGAAAGGAAATGTGATTAAAAGGAGTGAAATTATGGTTCACAGAAAAAGAAGGGCGGGAGTTGTACGCAGATCTTTACTGTTAGCTTTGGTAGTAATTCTGTTTAGCTTGCTTGTGATGTATGTATTTTTCGGAATTTATTTCCGGTCTCATTTCTTTTATAAGACCAGCATTGAAGATATAGAGGTAGGCGGTAAGACTGCAGAAGAGGCAGTCGAGGCACTGCGTCTGGAAGTACAGGACTATCTGCTGGTTATGTATGACAGAAATGGAACGAAGTACCAGATTCCGGGGGTGGAATTCGGTTATGATTATAAGCCTCTAGGGGAAGAAGAGAAAATGATAGGAGAACAGAAGTCTTTTCTCTGGCCGGATAAAATTTCCAAAAACAAAAAACTGGAAATGCAAAAGAGCATCACATACGATGAAGATCTGTTAAAAGAAAAAGTAATGTCCTTAGCATGCCTGAAGGAAGAAAATATGAGGAAGCCCCAAGATGCATTTATTCAGATGACAGAGGACGGTTATGAGCTGGTTCCGGAAGATCAGGGTGCTTGTCTGATTCCGGACAGATTATATGCCAGGGTAAAAGCTGCTGTGGATGCAGGAGAATCTGAGTTTACTTTTTCCGATGATCTGTATGAGAAACCGTCAGTGACGTCTTCAGATCCGGTTCTTTCCGAGTGCATGGCGAAGATCCAGTCTTATTTTGGGGCAGAGATTACGTATGATATGGGAGAAGACAAGGAAGTTG
>CAYQRG010000297.1:0-1972 GCA_964419645.1 uncultured Eubacterium sp. | reverse complement strand
CATTTTATATCCATCACACCTCCATAATGATATTGATGCAATAAGTTCATCATATCTGTCTGCCTACTGTCCTTTTCCTATCAAGTATCTGTCAAACCTCATATATCCTGACGCAGAAAAATCATTCTTGCAATAGACAACCTCTATACACATAAATCGGCTTCCCTGTACTAACGTTACACGCTGGAAGATGCCAGTAGTATCAATAAAAGACAGGAGATACATTATATACCAAAGCATGGCACCTACTTGATACTATTTTTCTAACCCTAACCAGTATTTAAAGCATTATGTGCAGAAAACATCAGTGCTTGATAATTATGTTCTCATATGTACTTGTCTTTTCAGTCGTATTATTATTTTTGACATTAACTATAAACATATGTGGTTCATAATAATGATACTTTTTATATTTGTTCTCGGGAACATCTAATTGAGTCATCGATACATCAGTAGCACCCGAAAAACATAAAATTATTTCAGAAAACATTTTCAACATTTCTTCATGACTCATTTCTCGCAAATAGGTTTTCATCCTCTCCATCAAACACTATAGTTCCTATCTTTTCTAATGAATTAATTCCTAATTCATCTCCATCTTCAGAAAGACATCTAATCAGTTCATCATTCCATGAATTATTTAACAAATATTCAATCATATTTTTTTTGATTTCTTCATTACTGAACTTCATACAATGTTCTTTATATTTTCCACTCATTCAAATGTTGTTCCTTTCATAAACATATTTTTAGGATATAACATCTGCCACAGTAATTTCAGAAATCTTCAATTATGCTTATATAAGTTGAACTCCCCTTTCTTGGGCACATCCTCAAAAGCCTTATAGCAGGTATAACGCCAACCCTTCAGGAGGCGCCCATTGGCGCAAAGACATTTAATTCAAATTATTCTTCAGTATTAACAATATACTTATCCCATCCTAAAGCCTTAATTTCTTCGATTGTTGCAGCTCTTACTTTTCCTTCTGTAAAATCTCGTTTCCCATTTACATTTTTCAAAGCACTCTGAGGATCCTCCCACTCTGCATAACATTCCTCACAAATTACAAAATACTCATTGTTAGCAACATCTTTATCAATTTCCAATCTGCCATAAGACCAACATATTGGACACTTACCGACATAATATATTCTTTCCATACACACTCTCCTTTAGTTTGATATCCCTCTGTAATAGCTAATGTATCCTGTATAGTAATCTGCATTCTGATATGGTATATTGTAAATTGTTCCCCCATACCATCTGAAACTATTTTTGCATTTGCTCTATTAGACCAATTGTCTGTTACGGTAACTGAGCATTATACATAGTCATTTCACACTTCTGCTTCCGAATTATTTCTTCCCCACTCTCTCCACTGCTCTGTCTGTGTGATACTCATAAAATGTTCATCATCTGTCTCCTCCTATTTGTCAAAGTCTAAATCTGTATTATCAAAAAATGTTAAGACCTTAAAATAATGCAGATTAAAGGCTGAGTGGTATAAACACCCAGCCTCTGGATATTGCTCAGGAAGGTCTAAAATTTGAATTTATGTATTCAATTTTCAGCAATTTCCTTCTGCACAGTTACAGTTTTTAATATCTTCCAATACCTCCTCAGCAAATCCTTTAATATCCTCGCCCGTTATTCTTTCAGTTTCGTCTTCTAACACTTTTATAACTTCATTGACACATAAATTATTTAGAGCTAACTGTGCTAATGCCGTAATTGTTGCTGCTTTAATATCTTCATCCTCTAATTCCAACAATTCAACTAATGGCTTAAACAATCTATTATCCGGAAAATTTGATATAATTTGAATACACCAATATTTTACATTTTCAGATTCATTGTTTAAAGCTTTTAAAGCATGAGGCATTACTGTTTCTTTGTCATATTTCATGATAACATCTTCGACCACCTGGTATACACCTAAACCATCTTTCCCTCCAAATGAATTCAAAAATA
>CAYQRG010000296.1:0-1975 GCA_964419645.1 uncultured Eubacterium sp. | reverse complement strand
TGCGACTTTAGTCGCACTCATTGTGTCATTGCGAGCGAGCCCGTTGGGCGAGCGCGGCAATCAACAGGCAAAGAATCCCAAAGAGTGTCCCAACACGTTTGATTGCTTCGCTCACAATGACGCAGCTATCCGTAGCACCCAGCACAACAAACAGAATCTAAAGTTTTATCAGTTTAATATTTATTTAAGTAATTATAGGATATAGTCTTACTATACTCAGGAATAGCATGAGCAACTCATAAACTGAATAAAGGCAAATCTATGCGTATTTTGTTGCTGGCGAGCATCTTGGTCTTTGTTGTAGGCTGCTATCAAGAAAGAATGACAGCCGCCAGAACCGGCTGTGCGCCCGAAGAACTCGACTACCCCGAGGGGAAACATTGGATAGCAACGCCAACACATTGGGAGGCGCTCTGCAACGGCAAAAAATACCATTGTGAACTCACCAACACCAAGTATCTTTTGTTTTGGGGTTGGAACGATACAGAATGCACATTGGTTTCTGCGCCTTAATTTTCTCATTTCTGCAGCTATGAGCAGCAAACACAATACTATTTTACAATCTGTTAACTTTTATCGCATTATTTCATGCTACTATGCGATTATCAAAACAATCAAATGCTAGAATCTTCTAGCTAAAAGGAGAAATGATGAAAATTGCAAAGATTGTGGGCAGTTTGTCCTTGTTGGGCTGCATGTTTGCCGCAGAGCAAGCAGCACAATCCATTCCGCTTATTGTCGTCAACCCAAGCGTTGGCTTTGGATTCCGCAACACATCGCAATGGGCGGGGAACGACAAGCACAGAGGCTCGCAGCTCACCTATGAGCTAAGCGGAGATTTGGCTTTTAGGCGCGACCTTAAAATGAACATTGCACTAAGTGGAATCAGTGGCGACAGGAAGCTTTACCCCAACAGATTCCCGGCTCTTTTGGAGGCTGACGACTTCCCACGCGATGGGCAAACGCGCGATTCTGTGCAGGACTTTAAGCTTGGCATTGGGTACAATGTCTTGAGTCTCACGACCACCAACGACCACCTGCTCTATCTCAACGCCCATTGGATTACGCGCGATATTGAGAAAGATTGGGTCTATCGGCACATTGATTGGGGCTATGAGCTCGTCTCAATCGGGCTTGAGGGCGAAAGCTATATCCCGCAGACACAGGGATTTCTCGGGCTCATCATGGGCTCTGGCTCTTCGTTCTTGTATGGCGCGAGCTACAAATTTCCGATTAAAAGCAGTGGGATTCATGGTTTTGATGGCTTACGTTACAAGATTCGTGGCTATGAATCCGAAGCTTATGTTGGATTTTCGCGACATATTGACGGAAATTTTGATATTTTTGCAAAGATTTCCGTTGGAATCTCGAGATATGGTGAACATATCCAATACACCCCCTCGACAACAACCAAGAGCCATTACACCACTGTGCAATTTGGGATTCGCGGCAATCCATTTTATTATCTGAAATAGAGCTGTTGTTTTTTGTTGTTGCGAGTGTCCATAGCGATTTTGGCTTCTGTCATTGCGCGGGCTTGCCCCAAGCAATCGACATTTTCCATGTCATTGCGAGGCGAAGCCGAAGCAATCTAACGTGTTGGTTATCTCACATGTTAGATTGCCACGTTCGCGTTGCTCGCTCGCAATGACAATGGAAAATTTTGCATGCGCTATTTTTGTCATTGCGAGCATTAGCGAAGCAATCAACAGGCAAAGAATCCCCATGATTCTAGTTTCGCGGTTGGTTGCCACGCTTGCCCAATGGGCTCACTCGCAATGACACAATGAGTGCGACTAAAGTCGCACCTCCGAATCACTAGAAAAAGCGCGCGCAAAGCTATGGCGAAGCCACAGCACAGCGCCGCTTTGGATTCCACAATCTGTTAACTTGCTATTGCTCATGATTCTATCCTCCCAGCCACAGCGCACACGTCTATGTTCTCGTTTTAACATAGACGAAGCGCTGTGGAGCA
>CAYQRG010000295.1:0-1986 GCA_964419645.1 uncultured Eubacterium sp. | reverse complement strand
TTGATGAAGAGAATATTCTTCTAACACTCCATGCACGACAGGTATCCAATGCCAAAGTAATTACAAAGATTAACCGTATCACCTTTAAGGATGTGATTAATCATCTGGATCTTGGGAGTGTTGTTTATCCCCGTTATATAACATCTGAAGCTATTATTGCTTATGTCCGTGCCAAGAAAAATTCCATGGACAGCAATATTGAAACACTGTATCATATGTTTGACCATCAGGTAGAGGCAATTGAATTTAGGATTTATGAAAATTCTAAAGTCACCAATACGCCGCTGATGAATCTTCCTCTGAAAAAAAACTTGCTGGTATCTTTTATCAACCGCAACGGTTCGATTATTATTCCCAGCGGACAGGATTCCATTCAGGTGGGAGACAGCGTTATGATTGTTACCACTCATACAGGTTTTAAAGACATTTTGGACATTTTAGCATAACAGGAGGATGAGTAAATTCAAATGAACAGTTCAATTATTCGATTTATTCTGGGTAACGTACTGAAAATTGAAGGATTGCTTTTATTCCTGCCGGCTATCATATCCGGAATTTACCTGGAACATGAAGGTCTTTCTTATGTTGGCGTAGCAGTTGC
Source organism: uncultured Eubacterium sp. (assembly GCA_964419645.1). Lineage (GTDB taxonomy): Bacteria > Bacillota > Clostridia > Lachnospirales > Lachnospiraceae > Roseburia_B. The sequence continues at coordinate 1,385 of CAYQRG010000295.1, read as the reverse complement.
CTGTCTGCTCCTTGGTTTTCTTATGACAAGAAAGCCGCCCAAAAATCAGGTCTTTTATTTAAAAGAAGGCTGTATCACCACTGCTTTAAGCTGGATTCTTTTGAGTTTTTTTGGCTGTCTTCCATTTTATTTAAGCGGCGAAATTCCTTCTTTTACAGATGCTTTATTTGAAACGATTTCCGGATTTACCACTACAGGCGCCAGTATCTTAAGTGATGTAGAATCCCTTTCTCACTGTGCCCTGTTCTGGCGGAGTTTCACCCATTGGATTGGCGGAATGGGTGTTCTTGTCTTTCTGCTTGCCGTCATACCTTTAAGCGGCGGCTCCCATATCAATCTGATGCGGGCAGAAAGTCCGGGGCCTTCTGTTGGCAAACTGGTGCCAAAAATCCGTTATACCGCGCGGATTCTCTATCTGATCTATTTTGCAATGACGATTCTGGAAATCATCTTTCTTCTAATTGGGAAGATGCCTCTTTTTGACGCATTGGCAACAAGCTTTGGTACGGCAGGAACGGGCGGTTTCGGCATTAAAAATGACAGTTTTATGAGTTACTCCCCTTATCTTCAGTGGGTAGTTACTATTTTTATGATACTGTTTGGCGTCAATTTCAATGCCTACTACCTTGCTCTCTTTGGAACACTGAAAAAAGCTCTTTGCATCGAAGAGGTCAGAGTATATTTCATTATTATTCTGACCTCTACCGGCATTATCTTCCTGAATATTTTACATACCTGCGCCGGAGTTTTTGATGCATTGACACATGCTGCGTTTCAAGTAGGTTCCATTATCACTACCACTGGTTTTTCCTCCACGGATTTTGATCTCTGGCCTCAGGCGAGCAAAACCATTTTGGTACTGCTTATGTTTATCGGCGCCTGTGCCGGAAGTACCGGAGGTGGAATTAAAGTTTCCCGGTTCATTTTACTGATCAAAACTATTATCAAAGAACTGGATTCCTACATCCATCCGAAAATTATTAAAAAAATCAAAATGGATGATAAACCGGTAGAACATGATATCCTTCGTTCTACAAACGTGTACTTTATTACGTTTGTGATTATATTTTCCGCGTCCATTTTTCTTATTTCCTTTGACAATAAAGGTTTTGGAACTAATTTTACTGCTGTGGCAGCTACCATCAACAATATCGGACCGGGATTGGAAATGGTTGGACCGACACAGAATTTTGGGCATTTCTCCATACTGTCCAAATATGTATTGATGTTTGATATGCTGGCAGGCCGTTTGGAGCTGTTTCCGCTGCTGATACTTTTTCATCCTGCAGCATGGAAAGATTTTTTCACGACACGGGTTTCACAAAGAAACCGTAAATAAATCACTCCGGTAGACTGTCCTTCAAACACAGCACACCCCAGCCAAG
>CAYQRG010000294.1:0-1989 GCA_964419645.1 uncultured Eubacterium sp. | reverse complement strand
AATAAATACATAATTTACCGTATGCACTTTATCCTGAAAAGTCCGAATCAAATCATAGGTGATCATACTGAAATCTTTCCCCTGAAACGTACAATCATAAGAAACATAACACTCGTCTATGATCCAGACCTTCCCGTCCTCTTCTACGGTATATTTCTCCTCATTTCCTTCTGTGGTCTGCACCGTAAGACGCCATTTCAGTCTTCCCTCTTCTGTTTCTTTTCCCATTTTCACTAATGTCTGTAACAACTCTTCTGGTTTCATATTGTGCCTCCTCCTTATTTCAACCACTATATCATGTTTCATGTATGGAATCAATCAGCTTCCCATGCACAACAAATCTCTTGCCTGCAACAGAGCAGGTGGAAAGCGTCACAATTTTATCTGTTTCATCTGCCGTCACATTGGTATCCTGATATCTCCGCTCTAACATCTGACCTACAAATTCCCCAAAAACATCTTCATCTGTAAACCCCACCTGATAAACGCTGTCCTCTGCGCCCACTTCATACCACGCAAAAATTTCATACCGGTATATTTGATCCGGAGTATAAATCGTAAAATATCTATTTTTTTCGTAATACCCTTCCACAGTCCGATATTTCTTCAGCCTGCCGAACATACTTAAGTTTTTCATGTTATGCCCGTATATGATTGTATGGGAATCCGTAAAATCTGCGGAACATAAATAATCCATGAAAATGCTTCCGGATGCGTTTTTCGTCTTATCCGGCAGGATGTGCAGATATTCTTCGTTATCTCTTCCCTGTAAAACGGGATAATTGATGCCGTTTTTGTCAAAACGGATCCACCCTATGATATCTTCATTCATTTCCTTTAAAGCATCAAAATCTATCTTAAATTTACGGTAATCAAATTCGCCGTTGTTATCTGCCTGCTTTTTCGCCTTTTGCCGGGTCTCGTTTTTATCCTCATTCTCTTCTGCAGCATGCCAAAACCGGGCATAGACATCTTTTCCCTGCTGATACTGGAAGGCGATATCCGTTAACTGATAAAATGCAATCCCAAGCAAGAGTATTCCTGCCAGGGAATAAAACATCTTTTTTTTAGAATTTCCTGATACTGATTTCTTCATCATTTACCTGTTTTTCAATGGACTTGATCTGAACATAGTAACTGTAATCTGCATTTACCTTTACTTCTACCCGGTCTCCCACTTTGTGTCCAAAAACCGCCTTTCCAATGGGAGATTCCGGACTGATCAATCCTTTTAATGAGTTCCCACGGATTGTAGTAACTATGGTAAACCATTCCGTCTCGTCGTCCTCTTCAAAATAAATTTCTACTCGGTTGTTCAGTCCCACTTCATCCTCTTTTGACTGATCGGAGACTACTTTTGCCGTTTTGATCATTTTTTCCAGATAACGGATGCGGCTTTCGTTCTGGTTCTTGTCCTTTTTGGCGGCATGATATTCAAAATTCTCGCTCAGATCACCATGGGATCTGGCTTCTTTTACCGCTTCTAATGCCTTTTTCCGCACCACTAACTTCCGGTATTCGATCTCTTCTTCCATTTTGGCGATATCCTTCTGCGTCAGTTCATCATACATAGCTTTTTATTCTCCTTTTATTCCTTTCCACTCCTGCATCAGCCGTTCTATGGAAAAGGCTGCATTTGCAGGACTGGTCGAGGGAAGCCCTATAATCTCAATTCCGGTGGTCGGCTGTACATATTTTTGGTACAGCCCTTCTGCTTTCTTCCCATTGGCATAAATCTTTTGTATTTTGGAATCCTTCAAAATACTTCCAATGTCATTCACCACTGCATTGCGGATACTGCTGTCACTGGAACCTGTGATATCACAGCTTTCGATCACATCCCAGAGGGCAATGTGATGTTTTGCCAAAAACACTTTTTTCTCCGGAATCCCCTCCGGCTCCTTTTCCTGATACAATGCGGCCAGAAGTTTCCAGAAACGATTCTTCGGATGTCCGTAATAAAATCCCACTTCTCTGGATTTCACCGAA
>CAYQRG010000293.1:0-1997 GCA_964419645.1 uncultured Eubacterium sp. | reverse complement strand
CCGGAGTGCATTGCCGGTCTGAATACCCACATCAAACACGATATTCTCCACCGCCCATATGCCCTCCTCATACCAGCTTAAAAGAAGCTCTGAAAAATGTTCCAGAGAAAATGTTCCCTGACTCAGAAGGCTGTCCATCAGGCAGAGCGCCTGCGCTCCGTCGTCCGACCAGGTTCCCGCTTCCACCTGAGAATGCGATCTTTGAAACCCTTCCGGCGGTGTCATTTCAATCTCTTTGTAAGAAGGCAGCTGATCTGCCATGTGAAATTCATAGGGAACGCCAAGGGCATCCCCAATAAGCAATCCGTAAAATCCGCCTGCTATTTTGTCCTTTATCAACTTCTGATAGCCTCCTTCATACGGCGCGTATTCAAAAATCAAGTGTTGTCAATTATGAGCCGGCACATACCACATACCGCTGCCCCATGCGGTATCGTTGTCCAAAAGGATAGATACCAGCTTTCGATACAAATTCAGCCCCTCGTTCAACTCAGGAAGTTTTGTGCCGCCGCGGAAATCCCAGTATAGTTCGCCACATACCAGACTGGCGGCAAACTCCACCCAGTTGTTGAAAATATGCGTCTGATTTAGCCAATACTCCGCCAAATCATCAAATTCGTTCCGTTTTATCAAACCACAGGCATAACCATTGCGCAGGTGCCCCATGCACTCACTGATGTCCCATGCCAAATACCCCCGATGACCTATGATATGATAGAATTGAGCAGAAAAATCTCGTGCCGCTTTGAAAAATCCCCGTGCCCCCTCATTCAGTTCCTCCAGTCCGAAAGGGGGATGCCCTTCCCAAAAAGCCACAAAGTCCAGATACTGACGGTTGCACAGAATCTCCTGTTGGCAAAATTCAAGCATGGATTTCTTATCTGTAATGCCGAATATTTGTTTCAAATGCGCCCGACAAGCGGCTTCATCCTCAGAAGATGCACATTCAGGCAATGTAGTAAAAGAAATTTGATTAGGACCGGGAATTCCCGGTGTTTTCCGCAGAGCGGCAACACCTGCCAACAGAGCGATAAATTCGTCCCGTCCACAATTTTTCTGCTCAGGGATATGTTCCTGATACTCTTAAACCAGCGACAGTACCTGCTGAGCCAGGCCAGTGTCATAAGGGTGGAAATCAATCAATTCCGATTGCGATGTGGTATCTGTTTCAGACTTGCCACCTGTGATCTTATCCTGTTTTTTGAAATGATCCAAAAAAGCCATTACCGTTATCTCCTTTTAAAATGCCGATTTGATGAATTGTTCAACATCATAAGCTTACCACAAACACACGCACAATTCCATAAAATGTGTTTATCGCCAATACACCATCCTGATGCCGATTTAAAAGCTCCGTAAAATGCCCCTGAGACTATGTCATTTCAATCTCTATGTAAGACGGCTGTTAAATGCACTCAAATCAAAAGAATATCTATTATTCGAATAGTCGAAATGAGCCCTTACTTCCTGCAAATCAAAGTTAAATGTCTCCGCACACCAATTAAGCATTGCAACGAGCATCGCTTCTTCTTGATAATAACATAAATCATATTGCAAACTACATATTTGAATAACAGTATTGTTATGAAATTGGCTATTCAAAAGAATATAATCACTCACCATATTAATGGCCTTAAAAATTGCAGTTCTATCCTCTTCACAAAAAATTTCGTTTTTTATTAAAGGATTTTTACTAAACGAAAGACATATTCCTTTATGTACTTCAATGCACTCATCACAAAAATACCGCTTATCATAAACTTCCCCAAGTATAGATATACTAATTCCCCATCTGCCTTTTAACAATATATAATCATGCTTTTCCATTTAATTCCTATCCCCAAATGGTAACTGATTCACATTATAGGTTCCTTCTATTCTAATCACATTGCAAGAACAGATTGCTTGTAATAAAATCGCTGACCGCTATGATCCCCAGTATCCCTTTGGAAAATTATATAAAGGATTTTGCATATATGATTTAGCAAACAATCATC
>CAYQRG010000292.1:0-2005 GCA_964419645.1 uncultured Eubacterium sp. | reverse complement strand
CGCATGAATGAAAATAAGAAAACTTTTGGGTAAAAATTGTGCAGATTAACTATTTTATATTTTTAAAATTCAGTCTGTTGTCAGAGAAATGAATTGTAATTAATGGCAGAAACTGGTAAAATCAGCTTGGCTGTTATATCCGGGACGTGATCGTAGCAGACGGAAAAGAAACCCACAATACAGGAAAAGTGGACAGCGAAGATGTCTGTGACGCACGCAATCTCAGTGAATTTAATGTAATGTCCACAGAATGGGGAATCTGCCTGTCCTCCACACGGATTGACGAAAAGAGCAATGAGATCCCTGAAATGCAGGACGTCATGGGTAAGCTTGACTGCCGTGGATGTGTTGTCACTGCTGATACAATGAATACCCAGAAGGAAACAGCCCGGGCGATGTGGAGAAAGCCCATGGGGATTACTGCCTGGCATTGAAGGAAAATCATAAAACTGCATATCATGAAGTGAAAGAATACTTTGCCAATGAAGGACTTCTAAAAGAGATCATGGCAGCGGCCGGACAGTATCTGAAAGAAACGGAAGAAACGGCCTCTGAAACAGTTATAAGAGAATATTTCATAACAAGTGATATCAAATGGTTTCAGGACAGGAAGGACTGGGAAAAGCTCTGCTCCATCGGATATGAGAAAAAAACAATCACCAGAAAACAAAAGGGAGATATCATCACAGAAGAACGATATTTCCTGTGCAGCATTAAACCTGCTGCTGAACTGTTTGCCATAGTTGTACGCAGACACTGGCATATAGAAAATTGTCTGCACTGGGCACTGGATATCGTATTTAGGGAAGACAGGCTGCAGTCCAAGGAAAAGAATGGAATACATAATCTTGGGCTGATGCGGAGATTTGTACTGTTTATTATAAAACTGATGAAAACCTACTACCATAGAAGCATGAAGCGGATCCGTAGTAAAATAGGCAGAAATCTTGAGTCAGAACTTCCCGTAATCCTTTCTGTCTTAAAAGTATTATATGATAATGACATGCTAGATGCAATTGACGAACTTTCCAAATAATGGTCTTGGAAAATGCTCTTTTTCATTCATGCGCTTATTCTAGTATATAAACTACTTCGCTTGACTTTACACTCAACGTAATTTTATACTGACAACTGCAAATTACAACAGCACTCTACCAACACTTGCAGCAATACTCCCCATTATTCTGCCATCTTTAGAAAAAAATCTGTGTCTTTCTTAATTAACTCCTCTATAATGGTGTGCTCTGGCAGCAGAAAACAGCCTGCAAATTCAACCGCCGCATCTTCCATTTGATCTATGTCTGCTTCTTATCACAATGAAGTATCAGCTGCTCCAACTCATGCGCAAAACTGTATCAATGTAGTTCCCTTGCCCCTTTCGTCCTATTTAAAACACTAATAGGGACAGAACCTATCATCTGTGAATATCAATGCATTACAAAGCAACTCTGCTTTTTCTTTTATCGAGCAATCATCTGGAAATTAAGGCAGTTCTGACAACTTATTGTAACATATTCTATCAATTTCTGTTATTTATTCCCTTTTACCCTATCTCCTCATATTTCCGCTCCACTGCTTTACCACCAACAATCTCATAAATCTTGTCACAGTTCCTGATGGTCGTCAGCCGGTGCGCAATAATAATCAATGTCTTATGCCCCTGCAATGCATTAATCGACTCCATGACAGCCGTCTCTGTTTCCGTATCAAGCGCAGATGTAGCTTCGTCTAAAATCAGGATATCCGGCTCCGTATAAAGCGCTCTCGCAATTGCAAAACGCTGCCTCTGTCCGCCCGAAAACCGAAGGCCACGCTCTCCAATCAACGTATCCAGCCCATGTTCACTTTTCTCTATAATGTCTTTTAGCTGCGCCTGTTCCAATGCTTTCCATATTAGCGCATCATCTATCTTATCATCCTCAATTCCGAATGCCACATTTTTCCTAACTGTATCATCCAGAAGATTAACATTCTGCGGGACAAATCCCACCATTTTACTTCTTTC
>CAYQRG010000291.1:0-2030 GCA_964419645.1 uncultured Eubacterium sp. | reverse complement strand
AAAGAACAAGACCAATTATTCAGAAGATGAATAGTTGGTCTTTTTTAATTTCATCTGAACCTTCCGGGAAGTTATTACAATGTATAGGTGAAGGGCAAACATAAAACGTTTTATCAGGGTGAATCATATGACAAAAACAGAATTGGAAAACTGCATTTGGGAATATGGAAAAGATATTTATTCTTTTTGCAAAAGCCTTACTTTAAATTTGCAGGAAGCTGACGATTTATATCAGGATGCTTTTTTAAAGGCTATGGAGTTGATTCATGACATCGATTGTGAAAAGAATCCAAAAAGTTACCTGCTCTCTATTGCGCTCAGGCTTTGGAAAAACAAAAAGAGAAAATATGCCTGGAGAAATAGGATCGCAAATGTATTTTCCATGACGGATGAATTAGATTTGGATGATACGGAAGAACCTGCATTTTCTCCCGAATATGAACTTCTCAAAAAAGAAGAAACAGATTTGGTGCGTCAGGCGGTAAACGAGCTGCCGGAAAAGCTAAAAATACCAATCCTTCTTTTTTATATGGAAGATTTACCGATCGCGCAGATTGCTTCTGTTTTAAAAGTGCCCGTTGGAACTGTAAAAAGCCGATTATATCAGGCAAGAAAATTATTAGAAAAAGAATTGGAGGTTGTTTTAGATGAAAAAAATGGATGACATATTAAAGCAAGCCCTTACTCCAAAGGATGAGCCGGATTTCTGGTTAAACGAGAGGATTCTCTCACAATCAAAGGAGGTAAAGCCTATGAAAAAAATGAATCAAAAAAAATTTGCAACTGTAGCAATCTGCTGTGTGTTCATGCTAGGAATAGGTTCCATTTCCGCTTATGCCGCATGGAAATATTTAAGACCAAATGAGGTTATTGAGGAAATTGGAGAAGAGAAATTGGCAGAAGCATTTTCCGATGAAAACGCAGTTTACATTAACGAAACACAGAGCTATGGCGGCTATGACGTGACTCTGCTTGGCATAACGAGCGGAGAAAATTTGACCGAATACAGAAACTTTTCAAGCTACAATAACGTATCAACATTTGACGCAGCAAATAGCGATGACCCATCTGAAAAACTGTTAGAAATGGGCTTTAGGGAATTGAATGACAGAAGCTATCTTCTCTTTGCAGTGGAAAATAATAATCAACCGTTTGAAGAAATTTCTGATTTTGACCGTTTGGTCATTTTCCCGGTTGTCATGGGATACGACTATGCAACTTACTATGGGATGTTTGAAGAAGGTACTGGTGGGCATACAATTATAAAAGATGGCGTGATATACTACATGTATGAATGCAACAATCTTGAAAAATATGCAGATCATGATATTTATATATGCGTATCAGATGATCTTCCTGCTTTCAGTGAATATTCCTACATTTACGACAACGCTTCCGGTATGATTGCCAGAAACGAAGAATATGAAGGATTAAATGCCTTGTTTTCTCTGCCGATAGATTTTTCCAAGGCCGATCCGGCAGCGGCAGCCGCAGAGGTAAAAGCTTATGAGGACCATCTCAAAGCCATAGAAAATGAGCCGGAAGAGCAGCATAGCGTATATATACAAGAAGCATTTGATTTTGTAGAGCAAATTACGCCGGAAAATATAAACGAGTATGCTACGCCGATTATGGACGAAGGCGCAACCATGACATTTGCTCCCGATGCCCAAGGAAGAGTTCTCATAGAATGTGATTATCCTTTCTGTGAACAGCGTGCAAAAATAGATGTTAAAAAAAGATTCTCAAATGGAATTACTTCATATGTTGATAGCATTGGCATCACAAATGGCAATCTTGACACGCTTTTTGTAGAACTTTTCACATTAAACGAAGACGGAACAGTAACTTTACAGCTTTACACTCCAAATCTTCCGAAATAATCTAAGAATTAAAGAGTCGGATTTCTACATGGAGTAATCTACGCATTCTTAGGACTTTGCAGGAAATGCAAAGTCCTAAGGTAAGTAGTTGAAACTTTTATTCTCGTATCTTAATTTCCCTATATCCATAAGAAATATCATATTCTT
>CAYQRG010000290.1:0-2032 GCA_964419645.1 uncultured Eubacterium sp. | reverse complement strand
TCTTTCCCCAATCCTCCTTTTTCTGATTTTCTGAAAATTGTCGCATAAAGTACACTTAATGAAACACATAAAAATGTACAGAAATGAATGATAGAAATGACAAGGCAGATTTTCAAATCTGTCTTTTTTTATGCCATTTTACAGGGGTTTTCTGCAAAATGGCATTTTTTGTGAAAAATGATTTTTCCTCAATTTTTACCATTTTCTGCTGTCTCACATTGTGTACTTTTTGCGACACTTAAATGAAAAATGAAATATAAAAATGTACATCTACAATGTAACTCTTTTTTCTCAACTTGTCAAGAAAAGTTTTTTATTTATAAATACTATTAAAATAATCATTCATCCTTGCCAGGGTATAAATCAATATTGCGGCCTCCTGTTCATTGAGCCCAACCTTGATCTTTGCGATCATATCCCGATGAAAGGTCTCGTGATGATAATAGGCTTTTCTGCCCTTTTCCGTTAAAGACACATATACGATACGCTTATCTTTCTTCCCCCGTTCCCGAACCACATATCCTTTATCCGAAAGACCATCCATGGATTTCGTCAATGTTCCGGTGGTCACAGACATCAGTCTCGCTACTGCTGACATGCTTTTGGGCTCTTTTAGCCCGATGGACTCGATAATATGCATATCATTGACACTGATTTCTTTAAACTCCGGCGTGATCAGATATTTCTCTTCAATTTCCATAATGTTCTTAAACAGCTTTACCAGCAGTTCATTTAACACTTCATCCGGATTCGGTTTCTTTTTTGTATCCATGTCTACCTCCAACAGAATGCTACCATGTCAGCACAGATGCTCCCCAGCTTAATCCTGCGCCGAATCCGGCAAGTACAATCTTATCTCCTTTATGCAGCATGCCCCTTTCATTTACGTGGTCCAACAGAATTGGCACGCTCCCTGCTGATATATTACCACACTTCTGCAGATTTGTGGGAATTTTATCCATTGGAATGCAAAGACGTTTCGATACAGCTTCAATAATCCGGATATTTGCCTGATGGAGCAAAAACCAATCAATCTCATCCAACATCAGTCCTGCTGCATCTACTGCGGCGCAGATGGCCTTTGGCACAGTACGCACTGCAAACTTGTAAACTTCCTGCCCATTCATGTATACATAGGATGGCTCCCTGTCATTTGCAACATAGGGATTTTGATTTTTGCGGTTCTCACAGGAAAGTGCGTCTCCCTTTGATCCGTCCGTTCCCTGTATACTGCCCAGAATCCCATATTCTTCATCTGCCCTTACTACCGCCGCTCCTGCACCGTCTCCAAATAAGACGCATGTGGAACGGTCCTGCCAGTCCATAAGCCTGGATAAAATCTCACTGCCTGTCACCAGAATATTTTTGTACTGTCCGTTTCTGATATAAACATCTGCCGTCTGCAGCGCAAACAAAAACCCGGAGCAGGCGGCATTGATATCAAATGCTGCAGCATTTACTGCTTTAAGCTCCCGCTGCAGCTCACAGGAAAGCGACGGCAATACTTTGTCTGCCGAAAGGGTAGCCGATATGATCAGGTCTAATTCCTCCGGTCTGGTTCCTGCTTCCTGTAATGCTTTTCTGGCAGCCTTTGCTGTCAGTCCCGTCAGTGTTTCTTCTACTGCAAGATGCCTGGAATGGATTCCTGTCCGGCTCCTAATCCATTCATCCGAGGTTTCCAGTATTTTACTAAGATCCTCGTTGGTTACTTCTTTTCCTGGAAGCGCGCTTCCTGTTCCACATATTCTGCTCTTCATTGCATTTGCTCCTTATTTAAAAGCTGCGAAATCTCTGATAGCGGTCTTCTGCCAGCTCATTTCCGTCCATTTTGCTGTATTTTTCCAAAAATTTCTTCATATGGTATTTCATGAACATAGAAATATCCTGCAGAGCTTTTTCATCCGCTCCTCCAAATTCCGGTATGATCTTCTCTATTACTTTCAGATCGTATAAATCCTGCGCCGTGATTTTCATCACTTCGGCAGCTTCTTTTGCCCGCTTTTTATCCTTCCACAAAATCGACGCAAAACCC
>CAYQRG010000289.1:0-2043 GCA_964419645.1 uncultured Eubacterium sp. | reverse complement strand
GATGCCTGCCGTATGGAACACGATATCAGCAAAGAAAGTTTCGCAGCGATTAAAAAATATGTCAATGATTCCGGATTAATAAGCTAAATCCGTCTTTTTTCAAAAAACAAAGTGACCGGGCTCTCTTCCATTTCTCCGGACTTTGAAGAGCCTGATCACTCTGCTGCATCTGTGCGCAGATGCGTATCTATTTGTCTACCGGTCAGCTACGACTTTGCGCATATCGTAATATCCGGCCTCTTTTCCTTTGATAAATTTGGCAGCCTCTACAGCTCCTTTTCCAAATACAGAACGGGAATAAGATGTATGCTTAATCTCGATTACCTCATCTTTGCCGGCGAAGATCACTTCATGTTCTCCGACGATGGTTCCGCCACGGACAGCCGAAATGCCGATTTCTTTTGCATCTCTTTTCTTCCGTTCCTGGCTGCGGTCAAATTTGTACTCATATGCCTGATCCATAGCGTCATTTACTGCATCTGCCAGGGCCAGAGCCGTACCGCTGGGCGCATCCAGTTTCTGATTGTGATGCCTTTCTACAATTTCTATATCAAAGCCTGCCGGAGCCAGCACTTTTGCTGCTTTTTGCAGGATTTCAAACAGCGTATTGATTCCAAGGGACATATTGGCAGATTTTAAAATTGCAATGGTTTTGCTCGCCTCATCTGCTTTCTTTAACTGCTCCTCACTTAATCCGGTAGTGCAAAGCACCAGGGGAAGTTCTCTCTTGACGCAATAATCCAGTACCGAATCCACTGCTTTTGCTGTGGAAAAATCAATCACCACATCTGCTTCTGCGTCACATTCCATAATATCCGTAAATACAGGATAAGGCCGGTCTTTTTGCTCTGTAATATCAACGCCTGCTACAATCTCTGTATCCGCATCTTCTCTGCAAATTTCAGAAATGATCTGTCCCATTCTGCCATTGCATCCGTGCATTATAATTCTTGTCATATTTTCCTCCAAATGTATTTTACTATCACTCTTCCTCTCAGGACTTTGCAGATGCTGCAAGGTTCTGAGCAAATGTATCAGTTAGGATAAACAATTATGCCAGTTTTATTCCATATGCTTTCATCACTTCTGCCATTTTCTTTGCATTTTCCTCACTCATTTCACAAAGAGGAGCCCGAAGAGGTCCTACTTCCATACCCATGAAATTCAGGGCTTTTTTCACCGGAATCGGATTGACTTCACTGAAAAGCGCATCAATTAAGGGCTCTGCCTCTAACTGCATTCTTGCTGCTTCTTTGATATCTCCCTCTAAAAATTTCATGCACATATCATGTACCTGCTTCGGAGCTACGTTAGACCATACAGAAATCACACCGATTGCCCCAAGAGACATAAGAGGAACGACGATTCCGTCTTCTCCGGAATACATATCTAACTTGCCGTCTGTTAAGTACATGGTTTTAGCTGCCTGGGCAACATTGCCGGTTGCCTCTTTGATGCCAACGATATTCTCTACGTTTTTAGGTAAATATGCCGCAGTTTCCGGTAAAATATTGCAGCCGGTACGGGAAGGCACGTTATACATAATCAACGGAAGTTTCACGGAATTCGCTATCTGCGTATAATGTCCGATCAGGCCTGCCTGGGTTGCTTTATTATAGTAGGGAGTAACTACTAAAAGTCCATCAGCTCCCACTTCTTCTGCCTCCTGGGATAACTGTATCGCTGTAGCCGTACAGTTGGAACCTGTTCCTGCCACCACCGGAACCCGATGCTTTGTAAAACGAACGGCTGCCTCAATGACATCCTTATGTTCTTCCATGCTCAGCGTAGAACTTTCACCGGTGGTTCCTGCAATGACAATGCAGTCCGTCCCGTTTTCTATCTGAAAATCAATCAATTCCTCCAATTTATCGTAGTTAACCTCAAAATTTTCTTTCATCGGGGTTACAATCGCTACACCTGCGCCTTTAAAAATAGCCATTTTCATTTCCTCCTTATTTTATGAATCGAGTAGAGAAGTTTTTCCTCTACTCGCTGCGCCGCCCGCATGTCGCTGTAAGCGACTATATTCCTTATGCGGGC
>CAYQRG010000288.1:0-2044 GCA_964419645.1 uncultured Eubacterium sp. | reverse complement strand
TTCTCCGCCTGCGGCAAGGTAATCATCTACAGATTGGTATAACTCTGTCCTGCCATCTACCGTTACTTTTAATCCTGCCGTAGTTCTCCTCCCGTATTCCGGAAGCGCATACAAGGAAGAATATTTTTCCTTACTATTTGGTGAATTTTTATGATAAAGCGTTACCTGAGCAATCATTGCGCCAGGATTCAGATAATCACCCATAAGCGTAGAATCTTCGGATGTATACCTGCAATTTGCAAAAAACTTGGTTTCTGATAATGTCACATCCATTTTACTGTAGGGATTCTCCACAATTGTGATTTGATAGGTCGTTTCCACTCCACGATATCTTACATGCACCGTTGCATCGCCAAGCGTTCCCCCATTTTCCAAATATGCATCCACTGAATCAAATTTTGCTTCACCAATTTCCAGATACTGGTACAATTCATTACTTGCTTCCGTGGAAGATATTTGTTTTGCTTCTCTGCTGTCTGTATAATTAACCTGAATTAAGACTTCATCAAAAGGATCTTGAAATCCTTTCGTATATGTTGTTTGTTCTGCGGATAGAACTTCAAGGGATGCCACCGCATCACGCTCCACAATAATATCAAACGTGAACTTAACTTGCGTTTGATTCCCATCCTCATGTTTCCAAATATAAGCATGCGCTGTATGGGTTCCGGATTCCAAATCAGATATACTCTCAGATTGCCCTTCATCGTAATATTCTACATTAATATAAGAATCAAAATAATTTCTATCATCTAATGAGCCGGCACCGTAAAATGCCTCTATCATTCCGGACTCAACTTCTGTAATTGTAGAAGTTCCGTCAGAATAGACCAAATTAAGCTGCATTCCATTGTAATTTAAGGAATCATATACCGTATCTGTTGGCGCTTGTGTCACTTCGATCTGATTGATTTCCACTCCATCCACGCAAACCGTATAATCTGCCGCTTCATCATATGGAACTACTTCAAACAAATAGGTATCTCCTGACTGGCTATAAAAAACATGTTCCTCGACTTCCCTATGGGAAGGAGTCCACAAATAAGAATCTCTCCTAATTTCCTCTCCATCCTCTATGTATACCCGTCCTGCATAAATATTCATTTCTACATTGCTGTCCACTTTCACACGATACCAGCCGGAAACATCCGGTTGAAAGGCAAATGTCTCGTTTGAATCAGCGTCTGTCCTGCTCAGCGGATCTCCCACGGTCAAAACCGTATAATCATCTACCGCAACTCTCGCAACATCAGACGTTTTCTCCTTAGCTGCAGTTTCGGGCATCATTTCTTCCATATTTTCTGCGCCCTTCGCAACATCATCTGTCACCATCGTAGCATACAGAGTATCCGGAATCATTGTACACAGCATAGTGAAAACAAAAAATGACGCCAATAACCTCTTCCCTTTTTGCATAAATTTACCTCCTACTTCTCCAAGATTATTTACCAAAATTTTCATTCAACCTTCCGGCTCTACTTTAACTGTAAAAGTGCAAAACTTCACTCTGGCTATTTCAAGTCAGAGTGAAGCTCCTCCATTTGTGTTTATTAATTATGCTTATTTATAATTTACAATCTTGCCAAAATCCGGTTTCAAAGAAGCGCCGCCCACAAGACCGCCGTCAATATCCGGTTTGCCAAACAGTTCTGCTGCATTGCCTGCGTTTACAGAACCGCCGTACTGGATACGGATTGCTTCTGCTGTTGCTTCATCATATACTTCTTTGATGCAGTTACGGATTGCAAGGCAAACCTCTTCTGCCTGATCGGAAGTAGCTGTTTCACCTGTTCCGATCGCCCAGATCGGCTCGTAAGCAATGACTGCTGTCTTAGCCTGATCTGCAGTTACGTTCTGGAATGCAATCTTGATCTGCATACGAATCCAGTCAATGTAGATGCCCTGTTTTCTCTGTGTCAGAGACTCGCCGCAGCAGATGATCGGTGTAATGCCGTGCTCGAAAGCTTTTAATACTTTCTTATTTACAGTTTCATCTGTCTCTGCGAAATATTCTCTTCTCTCGGAATGTCCGATGATAACATAT
>CAYQRG010000287.1:890-2070 GCA_964419645.1 uncultured Eubacterium sp. | reverse complement strand
TATGATGTTTACAATCCGGCAACAGACGCTAAAATTTACAACAATTATGACCAGAGTAGTTGGAGACAAAAGAAGAGCCAGAATAAGACAAAACTGCAGCAGGAATTAGGTCTTGCCGTTGATAAAAAGAAATATATGATCGGTTTGATTTCCCGTCTGACAGACCAGAAGGGACTGGATCTGATTAATTATATGATGGATTATATTGCAGATGAGTTTACACAATTTGTAGTAATTGGAACCGGAGATGTAAAATATGAAAATATGTTCCGCCATTATGCATGGAAGTATCCGGATCGTATTTCTGCAAACATCTGTTATTCCGATGATCTGGCACATAAACTGTATGCCGCTGCAGATGCATTCCTGATGCCGTCAAGGTTTGAGCCCTGCGGTCTGACACAGTTGATCTCATTCCGCTACGGTACCGTTCCGATCGTAAGGGAAACAGGCGGATTAAAAGATACGGTTATGCCGTTTAACGAATACGACAATACGGGAGAGGGATTTTCCTTTACTAACTACAATGCAGATGAGATGCTTGGAATCATCAATTACTCCAAACATATCTATTTTGACAGGAAACGTCAGTGGAATCAAATGGTTGACAGGGGAATTACCAAGGATTATTCCTGGAAATCTTCCAAAGAAAAATATGAAGGACTTTACAATTATCTGCTGGGATATTAAAACAGATTTTGGTTATACTAAACAAAAAGGAGGGTATTTATTACCCTCTGTTTTTGTGAGGTAAATTATGAGCGATACAAATCAAAATAACGAAGAAATGGACAACATCAAGGAATACGGCCAGACTGTCTTAACCAACAAAGAGACAGATCATCAGATTCATCTTTTGAATATCATTGGAGAAATTGAAGGCCACGAATGCCTGCCCTCCACTACAAAGACAACGAAATACGAGCATGTGCTGCCGAAACTTGCCGTCATAGAAGACAGCGACCAAATTGACGGCATCTTGTTAATGTTAAATACCGTGGGAGGAGATGTGGAAAGCGGGCTTGCCATTGCGGAAATGGTGGCATCGGTTAATAAGCCTTCGGTATCTCTTGTGTTGGGCGGTTCTCATTCGATTGGAGTGCCGCTTGCTGTTTCTACGGATTATTCTTTTATTGTGCCAAGCGGCACCATGGTGATTCATCCGGTGCGGATGAACGGT
>CAYQRG010000287.1:0-880 GCA_964419645.1 uncultured Eubacterium sp. | reverse complement strand
GTATGACTATTTCAAACAGATGCAGGATCGGATTTTGAAATTTATAGAAAGTCATTCGAGGGCAAAGCAGAATCGGCTGGAAGAGATGATGATGAATACGGATATGATGTCAAAGGATCTTGGCACGATCTTAGTAGGAGAAGAGGCGGTGAAGGAAGGGCTGATCAATGAAGTCGGAGGGATTCATGATGCGGTGACTAAGCTGCATGAATTGATTCGGCAGAGGAAGAGTGAGGAATAGAGCTTTTTTTGTAATCAGTTGACGTATACACAATACCAGATTAAAATGAAAATAAAGGAAAAAGCAGGAGGTATTGTTATGGGTGAATTTGTATTAAAAGACATTTCTTACTATTACAGTAAGGACAGGCTGATTTTGGATCATATCAGCGAAACATTTGAAAGCGGCAAAATTTATGTTATCTTAGGACCGTCCGGCTGTGGGAAGACGACGCTTTTGTCATTGCTTGGCGGACTGGACGTACCAAAAGAGGGAGCCATTATTTTTAACGGGCATGAAGTCGGGAAAAAGGAGTTGGAAATGCACAGACGCACCAATGTTTCGTTTGTGTTCCAGAATTACAATTTGATTGACTATATGACACCGGAGGAAAACGTAAAGCTTACGGCGACGCAGGAGCCGGAGCCGATTTTAGAGCGGCTTGGGCTTTCCAAAGATGAGATGAAACGGAATGTGTTAAAACTCTCCGGCGGCCAGCAGCAGCGTGTTGCTATCGCTCGTGCTCTTGCATCTGAAAATCCTGTAATTCTGGCGGACGAGCCGACCGGAAACTTGGATGAAACGACGGCAATGGGAATTATGGATGTATTCCGGGAAGCAGCCGATGCTTACAACAAATGCGTGATTATCGTGTCGCAT
>CAYQRG010000286.1:1382-2075 GCA_964419645.1 uncultured Eubacterium sp. | reverse complement strand
TGCAGTTTTGTTCTTTGTCATTATTGTAGTGTTCTCTGTAACCCAGCTTACAATTACAGGTAAAAAGGAGGAGCAGTTATAATGAAAGATGAAATCAAAGTAAAGGAGAAATACAACTGGCCGGTTACAATCCTTTTAATTTTAGGACTGATTACAATTGCATTTCCGCTTTATATGACAATTGTGATTGCATTTAAGCAGCCGTCGGAAATGACAAACAGTGTTGCGGGAATCCTTTCTCTGCCAAAACACTGGAGCCTTGCAAACTTCAAAGAAGCGATGAAAGTTACGGATTTCTGGAGATCTCTGTTTAATAGTGTGATGATTACAGCTGTTACGGTTGTGCTTTCCGTTGTGCTGCATTCCATGATTGGATATGCAGTAGGAAGAAATAAGGCAAGAAATAAACGGTACAATCTGGTATATATGTATGTGGTCAGCGGTATGTTTGTACCTTTTGCGATTCTGATGATGCCCCTTGTAAAACAGACGGCACAGCTTGGCATTGCAAATATTGTTGGTGTTATTCTCTGTTATGTGGTATTCTATATGCCGATGAATCTAATGCTGTATTCCGGCTATCTGGTAAATATTCCGATTGCATTGGAGGAGGCTGCACATATCGACGGAGCAACTACATTTCGGACATTCTGGAAAATTATTTTTCCGATCATGAAACCAATGCATGCAACC
>CAYQRG010000286.1:0-1372 GCA_964419645.1 uncultured Eubacterium sp. | reverse complement strand
GAAGCGGCTTAAATACCCTTCCTCTGGCGCAGATGACATTCCAGACACAGTTTGGTACTAATTATAATCTTGCTTTTGCATCCTATCTTTTGGCGCTGCTTCCGATTCTGATTTTCTATATTGTTTGTCAGAAACAGATTTTAAATGGCGTAGTAAACGGCGCAGTGAAATAGTGTTTGGGTGCAAAGTAAAGTGGAGGGACAGAATGAGTATTTTTTATGCAGAAAAAGACAAAATTTTTACATTGCACACAAAAGATGCAACTTATCAAATGAAGGTAGACCGGTTTGGATTTCTGTTACATCTCTATTATGGGCGCAGGACAATGGGAAACATGGACTATCTGCTTCAATTTGCAGACAGAGGATTTTCCGGCAATCCAAATGATGCGGGAAATGACCGTACATATTCCATGGATGCCCTTCCCCAGGAGCTGCCCTGTCAGGGGACCGGGGATTACAGAAGTCCGGCGGTGATTATCAAAAATGCGGACGGTTCTTACGGGTGCGATTTCCGTTATAAGAGCCATCGCATTGTAAAAGGAAAATACAGGATACCGGGACTTCCGGCAGTGTTTGCCGGTGAAGAAGAAGCCGATACATTGGAAATCGACCTGGAAGATCCGGTGACAAAAATAAAAATTACGCTGTTGTATGGTGTGCTTGCGGATTTTAATATTATTACCAGAAGCGCCCGTATCGAAAACAGCGGAGAAGAAACCGTTTATCTGAAAAAAGCGCAGGCGGCCTGTCTTGATTTTATCAGCGGGGAATATGATCTGATCACTTTTTACGGCCGCCATGCAATGGAACGGAATATTCAAAGAACTCCGGCGGCGCACGGAGCACAGATTATTGAAAGCCGCAGAGGCACCTCCAGCCACCAGTATAATCCTATGATGATTTTGGCCGGACGGGAGACAACAGAAGATGCCGGAAGCTGCTATGGAATGTCTTTGGTATACAGCGGAAGTTTTAAAGGTGAAGTGGAAAAGGATCAGTACAATCAAATCCGCATGCTGCTCGGTCTTTCGGATGAGTTGTTTTCCTATCCCCTTGCGTTTGGAGAGGAATTTTGGATTCCGGAGGTCGTCTTAAGTTACAGCAGCTGCGGTTTGGCAAAATTGTCCCAGAATCTGCATGCCTGCTTCCGGACACATTTATGCCGGGGCAAATATCAGGCAGGTCCAAGGCCGATCCTGTTAAACAGTTGGGAGGCATCGTATTTTGACTTTGACGGTGACTCTATTTACCGGCTTGCAGAGGATGCGGCAGAGCTTGGAATAGATATGTTTGTGCTTGACGACGGTTGGTTTGGAAATCGCGATGACGATAACAAAGGTCTGGGCGACTGGTATGTGAATGAGAAAAAG
>CAYQRG010000285.1:0-2107 GCA_964419645.1 uncultured Eubacterium sp. | reverse complement strand
ATATTTTTCATTATTCTTAAAGTACTTTTAAAGATTTTGTAGGTTAGAAAATGTAACTATTCAGCGATACATCATTTCAATCGGTTTAAAATAAAATTAGATTGTTTTCAGAAAATAGGTTCAAATAATATAAATAATATAAAAATGATTGATTTCATAGAAATATATGGTAAAATAAAGTTATGTAAAGTAATTGATAAATTATTTAGGAGGAGAAGCAAATGGCAAACAAATGGGTGTACCTTTTTAGTGAGGGTAATGCGAATATGCGGGAACTTCTTGGTGGAAAAGGCGCGAATCTGGCAGAGATGACAAGCCTTGGCCTTCCGGTGCCGCAGGGCTTTACGATTACAACAGAGGCTTGTACGCAGTATTATGAAGACGGCCGTGAGATCAATGCGGAGATCCAGGAACAGATCAATGCATACATTGTGAAAATGGAGGAAATCACCGGTAAGAAATTTGGTGACAATGAAAATCCTCTTCTGGTATCGGTTCGTTCCGGCGCAAGGGCTTCCATGCCAGGTATGATGGATACGATTTTAAATCTCGGATTAAATGAGACGGTTGTAGGTGTCATTGCAGAAAAGTCGAACAACCCCCGTTGGGCATGGGACTGCTACAGAAGATTTATCCAGATGTACTCCGATGTAGTTATGGAAGTAGGTAAAAAATATTTTGAAGAACTGATTGATAAGATGAAAGCCGAAAAGGGCGTTACTTATGATGTAGAGCTTACAGCTGACGATTTGAAAGAACTGGCAGGTCAGTTTAAAGCAGAGTATAAAGCAAAGATCGGACAGGATTTCCCGGATGATCCGAAAGAGCAGTTGATGGGAGCAGTGAAAGCTGTGTTCCGTTCCTGGGACAACCCCCGCGCCAATGTATACCGTCGTGACAACGACATTCCTTATTCCTGGGGAACAGCTGTTAATGTGCAGAGTATGGCGTTTGGTAATATGGGAGATGATTGTGGCACAGGTGTTGCATTTACAAGAGATCCTGCTACAGGCGAGAAGAAGCTGATGGGTGAATTTTTGATCAATGCCCAGGGTGAAGACGTTGTTGCCGGTGTTCGCACGCCAATGCCGATTGCTAGGATGGAAGAAGAATTCCCGGAAGCATATGCTCAGTTTAAAGATGTTTGCCAGAGATTAGAAGACCATTACAGAGATATGCAGGATATGGAGTTCACCGTTGAGAACAAGAAGCTCTATATGCTGCAGACGAGAAACGGAAAGAGAACCGCCCAGGCTGCATTGAAAATCGCCTGCGATCTGGTAGATGAAGGAATGCGGACTGAGGAAGAAGCAGTAGCGATGATTGATCCTCGTAATTTAGATACATTACTGCATCCGCAGTTTGATGCCGCAAAATTAAAAGAGGCTGTTCCGGTTGGAAAAGGCCTTGGCGCTTCTCCGGGCGCTGCCTGCGGTAAGATTGTATTTTCTGCAGAAGATGCAGAGAATCAGAATGCAAAAGGCGAAAAAGTCGTATTAGTACGTCTTGAGACTTCTCCGGAAGATATTACCGGAATGAAAGCCGCTCAGGGTATTTTAACTGTCCGCGGAGGCATGACAAGCCATGCGGCCGTAGTTGCAAGAGGCATGGGTACCTGCTGTGTATCCGGCTGCGGCGATATCGTTATGGACGAAGAGAATAAGAAATTCACATTAGCAGGCAAGGAATACCATGAAGGAGATGCAATTTCCATTGACGGTACCACAGGAAATATTTACGACGGAATTATTCCGACGGTAGACGCTACGATTGCCGGAGAATTCGGAAGGATCATGGCGTGGGCGGATAAATACCGCAAGTTGAAAGTACGTACAAATGCAGATACTCCGGCAGACGCAAAGAAGGCCAGAGAGCTTGGAGCAGAAGGCATCGGCCTTTGCCGTACGGAGCATATGTTCTTCGAAGAAGACAGAATTGCCGCATTCCGTGAAATGATCTGCGCAGATAAAGTAGAAGAGAGAGAAGCTGCGCTTGAGAAGATTCTTCCTTACCAGCAGGGCGATTTCGAAGCTTTATATGAAGCTTTAGAAGGCAATCCGGTTACCATTCGTTTCTTAGATCCGCCTCTGCATGAGTTTGTTCCGAC
>CAYQRG010000284.1:0-2124 GCA_964419645.1 uncultured Eubacterium sp. | reverse complement strand
ACCGACGATCAGGGAGTTGCAGTCCCACGCCTTACCACTTGGCTAAGTCGCCATGTTTTATTTTATGCATTATCCGTTTTGTTTATAACGAATAATCTAACAAAAGATATATTACCACAACCGAACAAATTTGGCAAGAAAAAGTTTGTGAAAGTTCCAGAAATATTTTTAGAACTGACGTTCCTTATTCCTGCCGCCCTGTTGTAACGCTTTAAAAGGTCCATACTGCAAAGATGAATCTTACAGTACGGACCTTCTCTATACAAGTCAGATATCCTGGCTGACAGGGCTTTTCCTGTCAAAATACATGATTTGCTTTCAATACGCCAATCAGAATCACTGCTATCAGCGCAATCACGCAAAGCAAAATAAAACGATCCAGAGAACGGACAGAAATATCCGGCAACCGATCATAGATTCCCTCAAATATACTGCCCTGAGAAACTTTCTCATCCTGTTCTTTTTCCTTTTCTGCAACTTCACGCCCGGTATCCTGATCTTCTGTCATAAAATAATTCCTTTCATTCCTACAAATTATTTCTTCTGCAAATATTTTCTTAAGTCAAGCGCAACCGCAATAATGATTACAAGACCTTGTGCAATATATGTATAAGCCGGGTCTACACCAAGGAACTGAAGACAGATCTTCAAAATCTCAAATACCAGCACACCAATCAAGATACCACTAATCTTACCGACACCGCCGTTTACGGATACACCACCAATCGTACATGCCGCAATCGCTTCCAGCTCATAACCATAACCTGTCGCTGTTGACGCGCCGCCCGCTTTCGCACCTACCAGGAAGCCCGCAAGTCCGTACATGCAGCCTGCCAGGATATAGATACGAATCAGAGAAGCGTGTACATTGACACCTGCTACCTGTGCGGCATTTTCATTACCACCGATTGCATACATATATTTACCATGGCGTGTCTTGTTGTATAAGAACCAGAAATATACGCCAACCACAACAGCAAAGATCATAAGAAATGGAATCGGTCCCAGAGAACCGCTTGCAACCTTAAGATAACTTTTCTTATAACCGCCCATAGGCTGGTTGTCTGTAATCAGCGAGCACAACCCGTAGATAATGGTCTGCATGCCCAGAGTTGCGATAAAAGGCGGAACTTTCAGGTTTGACACAACTGCACCGTTGGCCGCACCAAAACATCCCATGATTACCATAACGATAATAAGCGCAATGGGCCACGGAATATCCGGCATCCAGGGAAGCATACGTGCTGCATAATCAATACTCTGCAACATCATAGCGGAAAGACATGCCGCTAAACCTACCGCACGTCCGGCCGAAAGGTCTGTACCTTTCGTAATCAGACAGCCCGATACACCACAGGCAATGATAAATCTGGGAGATACATTGACCACCAGGTTCTTAAAGTTGGTGACTGTAAAGAAATTTTTCGTCGTACATCCTGTCAAAATGGCCATCGCCACGATCAGAATGATGATTGCATTGTTGGATATAAATTTTTTCAGATTAAATGATTTTTGCATGATAACATCTCCCTCCTTATTCAAACTGCGTTGCCAACGCCATGATATTTTCCTGATTTGCCTTGTCTCCGTCAATGATTCCGGTCATACGGCCATCACACATGACCATGATACGATCCGACATACCAATCAGCTCACTCATCTCGGAAGATATCATGATAATGCTCTTGCCCTGTTTTGCCATCTCAGCAATGATGCAGTATATCTCATATTTGGCTCCCACATCAATGCCTCGCGTGGGTTCGTCCATAATAAAGACCTCAGGACTGTTGGCCAGCCAGCGGCTGATCAGCACTTTCTGCTGGTTACCACCGGAGAGTGACTGAATCTGGGTTTTGGAAGAAGGTGTCTTGATAGAAAGTTTCGCCACATTTTCCTGTACCAGTTTTTCAATCTTTGCATCGTCTAACATAAACCCGCCAATCAGATATTGATTTAAGGATGCGATGGAAACATTATCCGCAATGGACAGCACGCCCAGAATTCCCGTAGCACGCCGATCTTCTGTCAACATGGCGATGCCATTATTGATGGCATCCTTTGGCTGGGTAATCTTAATTTCCTGTTCCTTATATGTAATCCTGCCAACCGTATGACTCCGAAGCC
>CAYQRG010000283.1:0-2138 GCA_964419645.1 uncultured Eubacterium sp. | reverse complement strand
TCCCGTCTTCCATCAATTCTCCGATTGATTTTCCAAAAATATTGGTATCCCAGATACCGCTCTCCGTATTCTGCCCTGCCTTGATATAAGCAATCAAATCCTTTGCCTGCTCTTCACTTCCAACGATCGGCGCAATCTCCGTTTCGATATTGGCGCGGATTAAATGTACCGAAGGTGAAGTTGCCTTTAATTTCACGCCATATTTATTTCCATGGCGGATCAGCTCCGGTTCATCCATGGTAATGTCGTTTAACTGGGGATGAATGACGCCATAACCTTTCATCTGCACGGCATTTACCGCATCCGATACTTTTTCATAGGAATTTTTCTGTTCCGACAGCTCTTTGATTAAGGAGATCAACTGATACTCACCCTGGATCGGCACTCCCGTCAGTTCGCTGATGTTTTCGTAGTAATATTTATCCTCCATTTCGATTTTGATCTTTAAAAGGCCTTTTGCCAAATCTACTTTATCCAGATGAACATCTGCAATATATTCGGAATTTTCCTGTTTTTTGATCATCTTCATATCTTTGGCTTTTGTCACCGCATTTAAAATCCCTCTGGCATTTTCAATGACATTTTCTTTCATGCGGTTAGAAGAAGGCAGCATTTCTGCCCATTTCGGAATATAAAATTCCATTTTTACAATAGGAAATTCATATAATATGCTTTCCAGTATCTTGTTGATATCGTCTTTTCTAAGCTGCTCGCAGTTTGCCGCGACCACCGGCATCTGATATTTTTCCGTCATCTGTTCTGCAAGTTTTACTGTCTCATCACTGTAAGGGCGTTCGGAATTTAATACAATGACAAAGGGCTTGCCCAATGTTTTTAATTCCCCAATGGTCTTTTCTTCTGCTGCCAGATAATTATCCCGTTTCAGTTCTCCAAAGGAACCGTCCGTTGTCACTACGATTCCAATGGTAGAATGCTCTTTGATCACCTTCTGGGTTCCAATGGAAGCCGCGTCTACAAAGGGAATTTCATAATCAAACCACGGTGTCTTTACCATACGTTTATTATTTCCTTCCATATGACCTGTGGCTCCCTCCACCATATAGCCCACGCAGTCAATCAGACGCACTTTTACTTCCACATCTCCGTCCAAATGAATGGAGGCCGCATCTTTTGGAATAAATTTGGGTTCTGTGGTCATAATGGTTTTTCCCTGGGCAGACTGGGGAAGTTCATCTACCGTCCTTGCCCTGCTGTTTTCGTCTTCCATATTCGGAAGCACCATAATATCCATAAAACGCTTGATAAAAGTGGATTTGCCTGTACGAACCGGTCCTACGATCCCGATATAAATCTCTCCGCCGGTTCTTTTTTGTATATCCCTGTAAAGATTAAATTCTTTATCAGATGTCATTTCCATAAAAAATAACCCCTTTCCTACAATATATATTGAAAAAATGCTTTATACATTGTATGAAAGGAGTTGTTGATTATGACTGAAAAAACAATCTTATACAATCTGTACTTTTATCATATTCGTAGTTCCGGATACTCCGATCGGAACACCTGATGTAATTACTGTCGTATCGCCTTTTTCCAGATATCCCTGTTCTTCTGCCACTTCTAACGCATGGTCGAACAATTCAAATACATCCTTTTTCTTTTCCAGCATGATCGGCACTGCGCCCCATACCATATTCAGCTGCCTTGCTACTTTTTCATCTGTGGTACCGCAGATGATTCCGCTGGCCGGATGGTATTTTGCAATATTTCTTGCAGAATATCCGCTCTGGGTAACGGTAACGATGGATTTGGCATTCAAATCCAGGGCTGTCGTGCAGGTTGCATGGCAGATTGCATCCGTAACATCCGGATTGGCTTCTCTCTCCCTTGCAAAGAAACGTTTCCGATAATCAATATCCTGCTCGGTGCGGTCAGCAATCCGGACCATGGTTTCCAGGGCCTCTACCGGATACAGGCCTGCCGCTGTTTCTCCGGACAGCATAATTGCTCCGGTTCCGTCGTAAATGGCATTGGCAACATCCGTTGTCTCTGCCCTGGTCGGCCTTGGATTCTTCATCATGGAATCTAACATCTGGGTTGCCGTGATTACCTGCTTGCCTGCCATAACGCATTTTTTGATCATCTTTTTCTGAATCACGGGAACTTCTTCATAAGGA
>CAYQRG010000282.1:0-2151 GCA_964419645.1 uncultured Eubacterium sp. | reverse complement strand
TAAAGGCGTCGGCATTGCCCATAATAAAGATACGGAATATTTGAAGTCACTTCCGGATGGTACTGAAAGCAATAACCTGGGAAATCTTCCCTCGGTATCAGGCTAAAGCCGGCAAAAAACAGGGTTTGGCAGTTCGATTTTAAGACTGTTTAACCCTGTTTTTCTTTGTCTGGTCTTTCAAAAAAGCGATTCATTGATATCACCGTTCTCTCAGAAGTTCCCAAAACTTTCCTATCTCAACCGGCTTCGAGTAATAGTACCCTTGAAACCAGGTGGCATGATATTGCCGAAGATAATTCTGCAACTCCTCGGTCTCCACGCCTTCTAAGCAGGTACTCATGCCGGAGTCGTTGGCAAAATCTACGATCGACTTTACCATCGCCTGCTTTTTGGCATCCTCGGTAATCCCCCGAATGAAAGTCATATCAAGTTTGATCTCATCCATCGGCGCATGAAGCACGATCCCGGAAGAAGCGCTCCCGGTTCCGTAGTCGTCCATTGCCATGCGGATCCCATATCCCTGGAAAAATTCCACCTCTCTTTTTATCACATCAAACGGCATATCCTTACACCGTTCCGTCAATTCCAGACACAGATGATCGGCCGGAAACTTGGTCTCCTCCAAAATGTGCAGCACCTTTTCGCGAAACGATTCCCTCTCCATCTGTCTTGCCGATACATTGACGTTGATCACAAACTCCGGTAATGTTTCAAGCACTCCCACTGTTTCCTGTAAAGCGGTTTGCAGGACAAAATTTCCAAGATCATACATACTGGGATCCTTTTCCATCCATTCAATAAACATGCCCGGCGGCACATTCCCATAAGGTTCTCTTCGCCATCTGACCAGGGCTTCTGCTCCTACGATGCGCCCTGTCTCGGATGAGACGATCGGCTGGTATTCCACATAGAATCCCTTACAGCCTTCCCGGACCGACTGGTGGATTACCTTCATCAAATCCAGATCTACATTTCTGGCAATACTCACTAAATCGTTAAAAATGATCAGTTTCCCCTGATGCTCTGTCTCTGAATTTCCCAACGCGTAGGCTGCCTTGGAGCTTATAGAATCTCCGTTTCCGACATACTGTTCGAGCAGGATGGCCCCCGCACATATTTTCACCGAAATATTTCTATTGGCTACAGGAATTCCGTGTGCCAGTCTTTCCCTGAGTTCCTGCTCAAAAGCAAGCAATTCTTCTCTGCCGCATCCCCTGAAAATAAACCCGAATTTCGGGCCGTCCAGGCGATAAACCGCACTGTTTTCATCCATCATATAAATGAGCTGCAGCGCCGTTTCTTTTAAGATCTGATTGGTAAATTCCGTTCCATAAATAATATTTAGATTGGTAAACCGCTCCAATTTTATCATTAAAACTGCAAACGGTTCTTTCGTGCCGACCATTCTTTCCAGATCCGCCACAAACCTTGCCTGAGAATACAGATCCGTCAGGGCATCAATTCTTGGCAGGACGTTTTCATTGTGCAGCAAAAGAAGCAGATACGATTCCGCGCTTTGCTCGTCCGTCACAATATCCGTATGGATACTGAACAAATGATATTCTCCAAAAGTATCTTTTATCCGTATACACAATTGCCTGTCCAGATCCTTGCCCTGTATCCTTTTCGGGATCTCCTCCTCGTACTCCCACAGATCATCCGGATGGATCAGCTTACGCATGACTTCATAATGATCCGGAACATAGGTATCCGATATTCCGAAATAGTCTTTGGCCGTCTCTGAAAACCATGCTCTGCTCTGCTCTAAATGCAGGATATATATGTAGGTGTCTTCTGCCAGCATATTGACTTTATTCATGATTGAATCGATGTAGTCTGCATTTTCATTCCAAAATTGCTGTTTACTCATCCTCTTTTTCTCCTGAACTCTTAGTGCTGTATCTCCTGCATCCGTTCTTCCTTGTTTCTATCATATATAGGTTTCATACACTTTTCCAGAACAGGAATCAGCTCATGGTCAAAATTTTCACGTACCGTTGTCTCCTTGCCGATCACAAGCGTATTTTCCTTCTCCGGCGTGCATGCCTCCCACTTGGGCACTTCCGAATTCTCCGGATTCCCCGTTCTGGCAAATGCCATAAAAGAATCAAACATCAGCTTCTCTATCCGCTCCGTAACGCCATGTTCCTG
>CAYQRG010000281.1:0-2161 GCA_964419645.1 uncultured Eubacterium sp. | reverse complement strand
ACGCTGAAGGCATCTAAGCGTGAAGCCCCCCTCAAGATGAGATATCCCATTCTTTTAGAAGTAAGACCCCTTGAAGACGACAAGGTAGATAGGGCGGAGGTGGAAGTGTAGCAATGCATGGAGCTGACCGTTACTAATCGGTCGAGGGCTTGACCGAAGGAAGAGAGAAAGAGGAAGTAAGTCATCGGATCTGTATGAAGTTTTGAAGGTATAGGAAAAGATATACCAGATATTCCTCGATAGCTCAGTTGGTAGAGCACGCGGCTGTTAACCGCGCTGTCGTAGGTTCGAGTCCTACTCGGGGAGTTTTTTTTGGCTCCATGGTCAAGCGGTTAAGACATCGCCCTTTCACGGCGGTAACACGGGTTCGATTCCCGTTGGAGTCATTTAAGGCGACATAGCCAAGGGGTAAGGCACGGGTCTGCAACACCCTTATCATCGGTTCAAATCCGATTGTCGCCTTTTTTATGTAAAAATATTTTTCAAGCAGCCTTTTATGCTTGAAATAGAATCCGTCTTTGGACTGAAATGGCAGTTCATAGATGGATTATTTTTTATTATGCATTCTTGTGTGACGAAAATAATTGTTATATAATGAGAAACAGAAAATAGAAAAAAGCAAAGAAAGAGGTTATAAAATGGCAGAAAGAATTACAGGACATACAGAACTGATCGGTTTAATGGCGTATCCAATTCGTCATTCCAGTTCACCAGCGATACATAATGAAGCATTTGCATATTTAGGTCTGGATTATGCTTATCTGGCGTTTGAAGTAGATAATGACACCTTGGAGGATGCGATTAAAGGACTTCGTGCGATGAAGATGCCTGGCGCAAACTTATCTATGCCAAATAAAGCGGCAGTGATACCTTATCTGGACAAACTGTCTCCAGCGGCGGAACTTTGTGGCGCTGTGAATACAATCGTCAATCAAGACGGAATACTGGCTGGACATATTACCGATGGAATCGGCTATATGGAGGCGCTGAAAGATAATGATATTGACGTGATTGGGAAAAAGATGACGATCGTAGGTTCCGGCGGTGCAGCTACAGCAATCCAGGTTCAAGCAGCCTTAGACGGAGTAGCAGAAATATCCATATTTAATATCAAAGATAAATTTTGGGATAATGCGCAGGCGACTGTGGATAAGATTGCAGAACGGACAAATTGTAAAGTATCTCTGTATGATTTGGCTGATCTGGATAAGTTAAAATCAGAAATAAATGAGTCTTATCTGTTTACAAATGCAACCGGAATGGGTATGAAACCAATGGAAGGGCAGACGTATATTCCGGATGTTTCCTATTTTAGATCGGATTTGATTGTTACAGATGTAATCTATTCTCCGACGGAGACCAAGATGCTGAAAATGGCCAAAGAAGCAGGATGCAAAACGATGAATGGTATGGGTATGCTATTGTTTCAGGGGGCTGCAGCCTTCAAACTCTGGACAGGGAAAGAGATGCCGATTGCACATATGAAAGAAGTGTTGAATATTAAGTACGATTAAGAAACGTTTTTTGAACAGGTGCATCCAGTATGAGGGAAAGTTGTTGTGTCCAATATGACTTTGAGAAGACGTTGGATGTGGATGAAATGATTCATAGACTTCGCAAAATATAAGCGCTGGGTGCAGCTTTGTTCAAAATAGTTTTCACACTGTGAAATAAAAATAAAAAATACTTGCAATTTCAAATTCTTTCCTGTATACTATAGGATGCTGTGGCATGATAGCGATGAAGCGTGAGGTTGCTGCCTCTAAAAAGGCAGGTTTTCCGTGGAGCGAATGTCAAGTTAGGAAACTGGCGACAAGTCACTGTTCACAATAGAGTCTGCAAGGAAAGCAGATATGGCGGGCGGGTCATTATGACACACCCGGCAAAGTGTACAGTCACCGCTTGTCGTACTGAATTAAAGTGCGAAAAGGAGGCGACTTTTTTTATGGCAAGTCAGGTAATGAGAATCACATTGAAAGCGTATGATCATGAACTTGTTGATGCATCTGCAAAGAAAATTATCGAAACTGTAAAGAAGAACGGATCACAGGTGAGCGGACCGGTACCTCTTCCTACTAAAAAGGAAGTAGTTACTATTTTAAGAGCCGTACACAAGTACAAAGATTCCAGAGAGCAGTTCGAGCAGAGAACACACAAGAGA
>CAYQRG010000280.1:994-2176 GCA_964419645.1 uncultured Eubacterium sp. | reverse complement strand
CTAGATCTCTCTGATTGCTTTTCTAAGTCCCAGTACATATGTGGATGAAACGGATAATTCGTCAACTCCCATATCTACAAAGGTTTTGGTAAGACTGGTATCACTTGCCAGTTCACCGCAGATACCTACCCAAGCATTTTCTTTATGACCATTCTCTACTGTCATCTGGATCAGTCTTAAAATTGCCTCATGGTGTGTATCACAAATGTTTTCCAGTTTCTGGTTCTGTCTGTCAATAGCCAATGTATATTGTGTCAGATCGTTTGTACCGATACTGAAAAACTCTACTTCTTTTGCAAGCTGATCACTGATTACGGCAGCTGCAGGTGTTTCAATCATAATTCCAAGTTCGACTTCACCCATTTGCACTCCCTCATCTGCCAGCTCTTTCTTAACATCTTCCACGATTGCTTTAATCTTTCTGATCTCATCTACAGAAATGATCATCGGGAACATAATTGATGCCGTTCCGTATGCGCTTGCCCGGTAAATCGCACGTAACTGTGTGCGGAATATATCTGGCTGATCTAAACAAATACGGATTGCTCGATATCCAAGTGCCGGATTCTCTTCCGGTTCTAAGCCCAAATAATCGGCTTTTTTGTCAGCTCCGATATCCAATGTACGGATAATTACCTTCTTGCCGTTCATCTTTTCCAGAACAGCTTTATAGCTTTCATACTGCTCATCTTCTGTAGGAGCACTGTCTCTTCCAAGATAAAGGAATTCGCTTCGGAATAAACCGATTCCGCCGCCGTCTGATTCCAGTACGCGGTCTACATCTTCTACACCTCCGATGTTGCAGTAAACATTTACTCTTCTGCCATCGGTGGTAACATTATCCTGTCCAATCAGCTTTCTAAGGCTTTCTGTCTCGCTGATCCATTCATCTCTCTTCGCTGTCAATTCTGCAAGAACATCATCTAAAGGATTGATGATCAATTCGTTATTAAATCCGTCTACAATCGCCATTTGTCCTTGGTATTCATCCAAAAGGGATACATCTGTGCTGACCAGAGACGGCAAATTCAGGCTTCTTGCCAGAATTGCTGTATGTGAATTTGCAGAGCCGTGAACTGTAACGAATGCAAGGACTTTATCTTTATCCATTTGGATTGTCTCACTAGGAGTCAGATCATCTGCCAATACAATTACCGGTTCGTCAGATTTGATTGCATCATC
>CAYQRG010000280.1:0-984 GCA_964419645.1 uncultured Eubacterium sp. | reverse complement strand
ATATCTACGCTTCTTGCGCGCATGTATTCATTGTCCATTGCAGCAAACATTTGAGAATAGTTATCTCCAACTTCTTTTACTGCATATTCTGCATTGCAGTTGCCTTTGATCATATCTTTGATATCTTCCAGATATCCTTCGTCTTCCAACATCATGCCATGCACTTCAAAAATCTTCGCCTCTGCTTCGCCAACGCTTTCCAAAGCTTCCTGATATAAAGTTTCCAACTGTCTTTCTGCTTCTGCAACTGCCAGTTCAAAACGCTTTATTTCTGCATCGATGTCACTGATCTGTTTTTTCTCTAAGGTAAATTCTTTTTTGCGGTAAACATAAATTTTTCCGATTGCAATACCGTTTAATACGCTTTTTCCAGTACATTTAACCATGACGTTCCTCCTTATACTGAACAGGTGATCACGTCGTCGCCAGGTTCAACTGTTCCGCTATTCTTGCATTCGATCTTAGAATAATCAGGAGTATTGCAGATGATCACCGGCATCACTGTATCGTATCCGGCCTTGCTGATTTCTTCGATATCTGCTTCTAAGATAAGGTCGCCTTTTTTCACGCTTTGATTCGCTTCTACCTTTGTGTCAAAAAACTGACCTTTCAGCTGGACTGTATCCAGTCCCACATGCATCAAAATCTCAACTCCGTCGGTTGTTGTCATCCCAATCGCATGACCTGTCGGAAAAACTGTTGTAATTGTACCGTCTGCCGGAGCAAAAAATTGATTCCCAGCTGGCTTAACAGCCATTCCCTTACCGAGAATTTCTTCTGCAAAAGTCGGATCTGCCACTTCGCTGATCGGGATACATTCGCCCTTTACAGGAGTCGCAATTACAAATCCTTTTTTTCCTTTCATAAAATCAAATAATCCCATTTTGTTCCCCTCCATTTCTTTTCAGATACATATATCAGTGTTGACGCACCATATCAGATTTTCTTCCTGCCAGTGTTCTATTCTGAAATCACTAGGCTCTC
>CAYQRG010000279.1:0-2196 GCA_964419645.1 uncultured Eubacterium sp. | reverse complement strand
ATAAGGAAAAGAAAAGCTTTAAGCAATGGATTACCTCGGGAAAAGTAAATAAAAATCTGTGCATTATCACATTCATGTTTGTGCCGGTGCTTTTGCTCCTGGTATTTACTTACATACCGTTTGGCAAAATGGTGGAATTCAGCTTCTATGACATGAAATATATCGGAAGCAGAAAGTTTGTAGGATTACGCAATTATGCCGAAGTGTTTACAAGAAAAGACTGTTTTCAGGCGTTGAAACTGAGCTTGTACTATATTGTGGCATCGTTTATCCAGCTTGCAATCGCACTTTACTTTGCATCTGTGCTCAGCTTTAAGACAAAGGGCGGCGGCATCTTTAAGGGTTTGATGTTCTTCCCTTACTTGGTATGCGGCATCGCGGTAGGTTTTATCTTTAAATTCTTTTACACGAGAGGCTTTGTGTTTGATACAGTTCTGCAATGGTGCGGCTTTGATTTAGAGCAGCTTCCGTATTGGCTCAGAGATACTAAAATCAACAATGTTTCCGTAGCCGCCACTTCTGTGTGGCGGTATATGGGACAGAGCATGGTCATGTATATCGGTGCAATTATGTCTGTCGATTCGTCTCTGTATGAGGCAGCGGACATTGACGGGGCAAACGGCTGGCAGAAGTTCACAAACGTGATTTTGCCAAGCATTAAGACGATTATTGTATTAAACATGATCCTTTCGATTACAGGTTCGTTAAGCGTATTTGAACCGCCCTATGTTATTACGAACGGTGATTTCGGTACGGGAAGTTATTTCGTGATCATGCACAAGCTGGCACATGAAAATCAGAAAGTCGGTCTGGCGTCTGCAATGGCGATTGTGCTGCTTGGCTTGATTATGATTGCAACCTTGATACAAAAAGGCGTGGAGCGTTATTTCTTTGGAGTGGGCGACCAAGAGCCGCTTCGGATCATTCGTAAACGGAAAAAACAGATGAAAGCGGAAGGAGGAGTGTAGTGATGTCAGAATCGAGAATAAGAAAAATAGTATGGAATGTATTTAAATATGTGACACTTGTTTTTGGAGCTTTTGTTTCTTTGCTTCCCTTGGTTTCCTGTGTGATTACCGCGTTTAAGTCACCGGAGGAATATGCATCGACAAATGTCATGACACTTCCGCAGAGCTGGGGATATTTCGAAAACTTTGTGCAGGCGTGGCAGCAGGCAAACATGCTTGTCGCATTCCGCAATTCGATTATCATTTTGGTATGCGTATTACTCGGTTCCGTGTTGACCGGCTCCATGATTGCCTATGTTCTCAGCCGCTTTAAATTTGTGGGAAACGGATTGATCCGCGCACTGTTCCTCTTTGCATCACTGCTTCCCGGAATTGCAATGCAGATTTCCGTTTATCAGATTATGTACAGTATTGGCTGGATTAATTTTATGCCAGGGTATATCATTATGATGTGTGGTACAGATATTATTTCCATCTACATATTTATACAGTTTTTTGAAAATATTTCGATTGCATTGGACGAGGCGGCAATTATGGACGGCTGCACCTACTTTGGCGTATTCTTCCGGATCCTGTTTCCGCTGCTCAAGCCGGCAATTGTGACAGTTATGATTTTGAAGGGCGTAAGCGTGTACAACGAATACTACAACGCAAATTTGTATCTACAGGATAAAAACCATTTGGTTACGGTTGCAACGTCGTTGTTTAAGTTTACGGGACCGCTTGGAAACCAGTACAACTACATCTGCGCAGGTGTAATTATTACCATGATTCCCGCATTGCTGGTATTTATTCTCTGCCAGAAGCAGATATACAGTGGTCTTACACAAGGCGCAGTAAAAGGTTAAAAGTTTCACAATCTAACAATATCATTTTGGAGGGTAAAAAATGAGCAATATAAAAATTATCGGACCGGCAGTTCCAAATGTACCTTGGCAGGACAGACCCAAGGATAATCACTCAGAGATGCCGGTATGGAGATACAATGAAAATCCGATTATCGGACGCAATCCGGCAAAAGGGGTAGCACGAATTTTTAACAGTGCGGTAATGCCGTACGAAGGCGCATTTATCGGCGTATTCCGCGGAGAACAGACAAACGGCATTCCTTACATTTATTTAGGCAGAAGTAAAGACGCTATTCATTGGGAGTTTGAGGAAAATAAAATCCCGTTTCAGGACGAAGCGGGCAACGACTTTATGCCGCAGTACGCATATGATCCGCGGC
>CAYQRG010000278.1:297-2210 GCA_964419645.1 uncultured Eubacterium sp. | reverse complement strand
GCCAGAAGTGATCGTTTCCATGGAGAACGCGAATAAAGGGAAACCACTGTCACCCACAACCATACATTCTATAGTCACAAAATATATGAAACGCGCCGGGATTAAAAACTGGGAAAAAAAGAAACACGGTCCTCATTCCCTGCGCCACAGCCTGGCGACAAATCTCCTGAAGAAAAATGTGTCACTTCCGATCATCAGTACTGTTATGGGGCATCAACGGACATCTACGACCACCGTTTACATATCCGTGGACTATGAGAAACTAAAACAATGCGCGCTGCCGATGCCCGCGCTGCGCTCCTCATTCTATGATAAGGAGGACAGCCATGGCCAAGTATGAGTTTTCATCGGTGTTTGCCGAAGAAATACAAAACTATATATCCGATAAAAGCGCCGCGGGATTCGATGGGGAGCATACAAGAAGAAGCCTTATCAGCTTTGACCGTTTCTGTGTGGGGCAGGAATTGAAAGAACCTGCCTTCACTACTTTCCATGCCTCCAGATGGCTTGAGAAGAAAGAAAGCGAATCCCATACCACCCATTATTCCCGTGTAAACGCGAGTAAGCATTTCCTGAAATATCTTAGCGTAAAAGGCTATGATGTCTATGTGGTACGGGATGTCAAATATAAAGGGACCGATTTCAGGCCGCACATTTATACGGACTCTGAAACGGAAAAATATTTCATGGCAGTAGACAGCCATACAAGTGGAAAGAACCGCAAGGACGCGGTCCAATACCCCGTTATGTTCCGGATCCTTTACTGCTGCGGGACACGAATCAACGAGACTTTGGGCATCCGAAAACAGGACGTGGATATTGACAAAGGCATCCTTCTTTTAAATGAGGCCAAAAATAATAAGCAGAGATATGTTGTCATGGGAGATGACCTGAGACAGCTGATGAAGGCTTATGCTGACAAATGTTTTTATCTCCTGGATGATACGGATTACATTTTCACAAACGCAAACGGCGGCAGGATGAGTGAAGATACGGTTTACGAAAAGCACAGGGAATTCCTGCTTCAGGCAGGCATTCCCTATATAGGCGGAGGAAATGGCCCCAGGATACATGACTGGCGCCATCATATGGCGGTTTATTCTTTTAAGCAGATGGCCGACTCAGGACTGGATATGTATGTAGCGCTTCCGATCCTTTCAACATATCTGGGTCACAAGACGATCTTTGCGACCGAAAAATATGTAAGGCTCACGATGCAGCTGTTCCCATATATTGAAGAGAAGTTCCGCCCGATGGTGGAACGGATATTTGGAGGGACAGCAGATGAAGACAACTGATTTCGCCACATATATGACCAGATATTTTACCCGATATCTGACAAATGAAAGAGGGAGTTCACCACAAACGATTGACTCCTATCGGTACGCGTTCATCCTGTATTTCGAATATATGGAATCCTGCCGTGGGATCCGGCCGGAAAACCTGACAGTCAGCGATTATACCAGGGAATCCATCCTTGGATTTCTGAACTGGCTGGAAGAAGAGAGGCATAACAGCCCCGCAACCCGCAATTACAGGCTGGCCGCAATGAAAGGCTTTGTACATTATCTCAAGTATGAATTCCCGGATTATATGGAAGAATACCAAAAGATCCTGGAGATTCCGTTAAAGAAAACGGAGCAGAAAGAGATATCCTACATGAAAACGGATGGGGTGGAACTGTTGGTTTCCCAAATAGATATCAATAAGACAAATGGCCTGCGGGATTATGTGATCATCCTGCTGTTATATACAACAGGAATCCGGGTATCTGAGCTGATCTGCATAAAAGTAAAAGATCTTTCGCTAACGGAACCTTATACGATAAAAATTCATGGAAAAGGGAATAAAGGGAGATACGTTCCATTGATGAAGACCTCCCTTCCGCATATCCGGAAGTATCTGTCATTTAT
>CAYQRG010000278.1:0-287 GCA_964419645.1 uncultured Eubacterium sp. | reverse complement strand
ATGAATTTCTTTTCAAAAACCATATGAATAGCCAGTTTACCAGACAAGGGATCAATTATGTTTTGAAAAAATATGGAATGAAAGCCAGAGAAAAGGATGATTCACTCGTACCAGAGGATCTGACTGCCCATAAAATGAGGCACACGACGGCCATGGAATTGCTTTCCAGTGGAGTTGGCCTGATGTATATAAGGGATCTTCTGGGGCATTCGAGCGTAACTGTAACGGAAGTTTATGCGAGAACCGACGCAAAACTAAAAAGAAAAGCGATAGAAGCAGCGAGTAAA
>CAYQRG010000277.1:0-2220 GCA_964419645.1 uncultured Eubacterium sp. | reverse complement strand
TTCACTTAAACAAATCAAATCTGCATATTCTCCCCCACAAGGCGCAGAATATCCATAGATTTTATCAGGAGGTGTGATCATGAACATACAGAAATTCACACAAAAATCAATCGAAGCCATTAACGACTGCGAGAAACTTGCATACGAATACGGCAATCAGGAAATTGAGCAGGAGCACCTGCTGGTGGCGCTCATGCGCCGGCCCGACGGATTAATCCGGAAAATGATCGAAAAAATGGAAATCAACCAAGAGCATTTTACGGATAACGCCATCCGCCATTTGGAAAAACGGGTAAAAGTATCCGGCGGACAGATCTACATGGGGCAGGCATTAAATAAAGTATTAATCAGCGCAGAAGAGGAAGCAAAGCAGATGGGAGATGAATACGTATCGGTAGAGCATCTGTTTTTATCCCTGCTGAAGTATCCCAACCCTGCCTTAAAAGAAATTTTCAAAGAATACGGCATTACCCGTGACCGATTCTTACAGGCCCTCTCCACGGTAAGAGGCAATCAGCGCGTAACATCGGACAATCCGGAAGCTACTTACGATACATTGGAAAAATATGCATATGATCTGGTAGAGCGCGCCAGAAATCAGAAAATGGACCCTGTGATTGGCAGGGATTCCGAAATCCGCAACGTGGTGCGCATCCTTTCCAGAAAAACTAAAAACAATCCCGTATTAATCGGAGAGCCGGGCGTGGGCAAAACAGCAGTGGTTGAAGGACTTGCCCAGCGTATTGTCAGAGGCGACGTGCCGGAAGGATTAAAAGATAAAAAACTCTTTGCGCTGGATATGGGAGCCCTTCTTGCAGGCGCAAAATACAGAGGAGAATTTGAAGAACGGTTAAAAGCCGTGCTGGATGAAGTCAAAAAGTCCCAGGGACAGATTATTTTGTTCATCGACGAACTGCATACCATAGTGGGAGCCGGAAAAACAGACGGGGCCATGGATGCGGGAAATATGTTAAAACCTATGCTGGCAAGAGGAGAGCTTCACTGCATCGGAGCAACCACTTTAGACGAGTATCGTCAGTATATCGAAAAAGATGCGGCATTGGAGCGGAGATTTCAGCCAGTTATGGTAGAGGAACCTACCGTAGAAGATACAATTTCTATTTTAAGAGGTTTGAAAGAGCGCTACGAAGTATTCCACGGAGTAAAGATTGCAGATGCCGCCCTGGTTTCTGCCGCAGTCTTATCAAACCGCTATATCTCAGACCGTTTTCTGCCGGATAAAGCAATAGATCTGGTAGACGAGGCATGCGCCCTGATTAAAACAGAACTGGATTCCATGCCCACAGAGCTGGATGAATTAAACCGCCGCATTATGCAGTTGGAAATCGAAGAAACGGCTTTGAAAAAAGAAGAAGACCACTTAAGCCAGGAGCGGCTTTCTTCCCTCCAGAAAGAGCTGGCGGAATTAAGAGATGCATTTTCAGCCAGAAAAGCACAATGGGACAATGAAAAGAAATCCGTAGAACATGTGCAGAAATTAAGGGAAGATCTGGAAAATCTGAAAAACGAGATCAAACAGGCACAGCAGAATTACGATCTGGAAAAAGCGGCGGAATTACAGTACGGAAAGCTGCCACAGGTACAAAAAGAGCTGGAAATGGAAGAGGCCAAAGCAAAAAGCGAAGAATTGTCACTGGTACATGAAATCGTTAGCGAAGAAGAAATTGCTAAAATCATTTCCCGATGGACAGGAATACCAGTAGCGAAATTAACAGAGAGTGAACGGAACAAAACCCTTCATCTGGATGAAGAACTCCACAAGCGTGTAGTCGGTCAGGACGACGGCGTCACAAAAGTAACAGAGGCAATTATCCGCTCCAAAGCAGGCATCAAAGATCCCACAAAACCAATCGGTTCCTTCCTATTCTTAGGTCCCACCGGTGTGGGGAAAACAGAGCTTGCCAAAGCCCTTGCGGAAAGCCTCTTTGATGACGAGAGTAACATGGTGCGTCTTGATATGTCAGAATATATGGAGAAATATTCTGTTTCCCGTTTGATCGGAGCGCCTCCCGGATATGTGGGGTATGATGAAGGCGGTCAGCTGACAGAGGCTGTGCGGAGGAAACCTTATTCCGTAGTGCTGTTTGATGAAGTAGAAAAAGCACATCCCGATGTTTTCAATGTGCTGCTTCAAGTATTGGATGACGGTCGGATTACCGATTCCCAGGGCCGGACGGTAGATTTTAAAAATACCATTAT
>CAYQRG010000276.1:0-2234 GCA_964419645.1 uncultured Eubacterium sp. | reverse complement strand
CAAAAATGGAACGGCACAGATAAGCACAAGTATTACAAGAGCTGCCACTCCCACTGAATTTTTAATCACTAAACCGGAACTTATAAAAATCTGTCCCATTCCATCCACCACATTTCCAAGACCTGGCACCATTTGAATGGTTTTTGCAATCGTATTTCCTGCCAGGCGGTCCATAGCCGGAGCAATCATTCCCTGGATAATATTGATTCCGAGAATAAACGTCACTGCCGTTTTTAACAGAAACCGCACTGACTCTGCAATCAGTTCGGAGAGCCTGCGAAACCGTTCTTCTTCCATCAGATGATTCAAAAACTCAATCATAATATAGATCTGCACCAACGGCACCAGAAAATACCGGATCATCCACTCCACCAGATAAACCGCAGTAAAAATCAGAGAATAAGCCGCCGCAGAGGAACTGATATTCAGGGAAAATGAAATTGCCGTACAATAAACAGGAATCCACACTTTCATAAATCCTGTCAGATTTTCTGTGGTATCCAAAACAGTCTGGTTCATCTCAGAAAAAGAATGCAAAAGCAATATCATCATAAAGCAATAGCACAGGAAAAAAGCAATTTCCGAGACATAAGAACCGGAGATATGCCTGGCATAATTTTTCAGTATAGAGAAAGCAAGGGATACCACCAGAAGTTTGAGTACAAGCTGCTGATTCTTTGCCAATCCGGATAAGAGAAGATCTTTGATATAATCCCCCAGACTTTCATAGGGAACATCTCCTCCTTTTAATATTGCCTGTACCACTTCTTCAAAGGAAACTGACACCTCTTCTTTATCTTCCAGAAATCCGCTGATTTCCGAAAAATCCATTTCTCCTATGAGTTCTTCCGCCGAAGAGGCTTTGACGGAAGTTTCACAAAACAGCAGCAGTAAAAAAATCCCGATTCCAAAACAGATTCGATTCATGCCGTGTTTCATAAAAGTTCTCCAATCGTCTCCATAAAGGCCAGCAGTACCGGCATTCCCAATACCAGAATCGACAATTTGGCAAAGAGTTCAATCTGTCCTGCTATGGTCTGATATCCGCTGTCCTTACAAATATTAGAGGCAAATTCGGCAACATAGGTAACACCGATCATTTTTAAGATCATTGCCATGTAAGAATCCTCCAGCTGAATCATAGACTGCATTTTCTCTACATATCCGATCAACAGCTCTAATTTGGTTCCCACAAACATAAATATACAGATACATACGGCAATGCTGATATAATAGCTGTACTCCGGCCGATAGCTTTTCAGGATCAACGCCAGCAGAACAGCCGAAATCCCAAACATACTGATCTTTAAAATATCCATGCTGCCCTCCTACAAAGAAAACAGTTTCTGCATTGTTTCAAATAATTCATAAATATAGGTGACGATCCAAAACAAAACAATGATCAGTCCCGCCAGACTTGTCAAAAATGCATGCTCTTCTCTTCCGCTATGTTTTAAAACCTGACTGAGTACGGTAACTAAGATACCCACCGCAGCTATTTTAAAAATTAAGTTTACGCTCATGGATTCTCCTCATTTACTACAGCAGTATAATCACCAGAAACAACCCTAAGAGAACACTGACTGTACTATATAATTTCTGTTTTTCCTTTTTTTCCTCCATCGCCTGAACAATTTTATCTTCCAGCTGCATGAAATAAATCTGGGCAGCCTTTGTATGGTTTTCTTCTAACAGCAGACAAGCGGACAATGCCAGCAAAAGCTCTGTTTCTTCATTATTTAGAAAAAGCTGGCTCTTTTTTTGATCAAATGCCCTTTCCCACAAAGTTCCGGCATCCGCCTCTCTGTTCTTTTCCATTTCTGCCGCTACTTCTTCCAACATTTCGGCAAATACTTTTGTCCTTCCCTTCGCTGTTCTCTTAAGCAGCTGGGCATAGGGCAGGCCCAAATATTCCCGGCCTGTATCCATTCGGGTAAAAATCTCCCTGCATTCTATCAACTGTTTTAAATGCATATTCAGATTATGAATCAAATATCTGCCAAGCCCTCCTGCACCTGTCAAAATCAAAAAAATGCCTGCAAATTTTAACATAACTGTCTGCACTCCTGATCATAAACATGAAATGTCCTTATTCCGCTTTTCTGCTTTTTTAAAAAAATATATCTTTGAAAAAGCCTCCTCTGGTATATCCTTTCCATACCGGACTGCCTGATAATGTGCTCCATGTGATCTCCATGCATCGTTCCCAGTATTTTACAGCCGCAAAGAACCAT
>CAYQRG010000275.1:793-2263 GCA_964419645.1 uncultured Eubacterium sp. | reverse complement strand
TAGATGTAACAGAATACTAAAGATTAATTTTATAAAATGCCTAAGCGTCCGGAATGGATACTTAGGCATTTGCAATCTGCTTCATATAGTTTCGGAGATTTTGCATATAGAGTCTCTGGAACTGTGAATTTGAGACAAAAAAATTTTCATCCAAGGTTTCTTTGTAAACATCTAACAGCAAACGATCAAAATTATCACATACTGGATTTAAAACTGGAAATCCGAAATAGATAAGAATATCATTGCATACACCGATAAATTCATCAGGGTCCAGAAAATTAACATAAAAATCGTTTTCTGAATCAATTTCTTCCGTAAGCAGTTTTTTCAAAAGATTGAGCATAAACATACCGGAGGATATATCCACCGGACGTTTTCGTTGAACCAGAAGACAGAAATTATCATATGTCATAAAAACATGTTCAAATCGATTGCAGAGCAGAGCGATTTCCTGATCAGACAGGCAGTCTTTGCTATTGTCGTCTT
The DNA here is from genome assembly GCA_964419645.1 of uncultured Eubacterium sp. Lineage (GTDB taxonomy): Bacteria > Bacillota > Clostridia > Lachnospirales > Lachnospiraceae > Roseburia_B. Next base: position 1,777 of record CAYQRG010000275.1, on the reverse strand, counting down.
GTAGACCGAACAGAGAATGATAATATTCTAAAATGGTTTCTTTTTCAGAACTGCCGTAGTCAGTGACAAGTTTTATGAGCTGTTCCTGATCGGCATTATAAAGAAGTTCCAATTCCACATCATCAAATAGGGCGAGATATTGGGTATTTCTGGTTTTTGCAAAAAAAGACAAATTTTCTGGATTATCTAAAAAGCGGATTAAATCTTCGCGGGTATGTATCCTTTTATGGATGACGTTATAGTATATTTTCACAGTATCGTTTTCGTTCAGAGTACTCGGTGAAACGGGCTGTGAAGAAATTTGCATTTGATAAGTTTTGCGGATTTTGGATGTTTCTTCCCAGGAAAGTCGGAGCTTTAAACAGGTGATCAGGATAAATTCCTCCAGTGAACGAGCAGATAATTCGTTTTGATGGAGATAATTCAGAAACAGATCCTGTGCTTGCGTGTCAGATTCCAATGCCAGAACATAACATAACCGATAGAGGTTTTCTTTTTTTAAAGAACCGGTAGTTCCTTTTTTTAGTGCAGTAATTGCTTTTCGGAAAGTATCATATTCATTGGTTGGAAGAACGGATTTTGCATTTTTTTTGAGCATATTCAGCAGATCGTCATCTGTAAAAGAATCTGTCAGAATATGCTGATATTTTTTCATATGGTTTTGAACATAAGAAATAATACCGGACCAAATGGTTCCCGATGTGCAATAGTCTAGGATATTTAACATAAATACCTCCATCATATGTAGATTTTGATAAACATGCAATCATTTTCTTTTTCTATGAGTACATGGTACGGCTTATATGGGCTCTTCTTCGGAAGGCTTATTTTTTTGCGCTTTTTTCGCTGTGGCTTCTTCTTTTTTTAGCTGTTCTAATCCCAAACGTATAAGTTCTACCGTTGCTTCAGAACGTGTCTGAAAACGGTGTTCAAAGCGGAAATCTTCAATTTGCCGAAATAATTCGGGATCGACAGATACGGTAT
>CAYQRG010000275.1:0-783 GCA_964419645.1 uncultured Eubacterium sp. | reverse complement strand
ATGAACCAGAGATGTAAAGAACCGTGTTTTTAAATTTGCTCTTGAAAGTGAACCAGTGAACTACTATAATAGATAAAAAGGTTCAGTGAACCAAAGAACCACCGGACCGAAAGGAGTGGGAGAATGGCAACAGGTTTAAAAAGGTTTACAATTTCGATTTCACCTAAAATGGAAGCTGATTTAGATTCTGCAAAGCAGCGACGATATTACCGGGATACGCAAAACGATATGATCAAGGATTTAATTGTGCGTGGTCTGGCTGCTTTGGAAGATGAAGAGATAGCAAAAAGTGTGCAGAAAACCTGATAAGGCAGATGATTTTAGCAGACCATCTGGGTATTTCTGTATAAGTTTGGAAACGCAACCGAGATAAACAAAACCTCCATGATATGATGCATATATAAATCAATGGAGAAAAAGAGTGTAGAGGAGGAAGATGTTAAGAAATGAGAAAGAAATGTGTTATGAGAAAAAGAACGTTTGCGGCGGCTTTGGCTGGAATGATGATGTTTGCAGGGATCGGTGTGTCGGAGCCAATGCAGGTTAAGGCAGGGGATCAGACAGTAAGTGAGACAAGAGAAATGCCGGTAAATCCGGTACATCATTGTACAAAAGAAAATGATGGAACAGATAAAACAGATTGGAGTTATGTGTATTTCGGAAGTTATCCGCAAAGCGAAGTTACAGGAAGTGCATTAACAGAATTGATTGACGGAGTATCTTATGATGCAAATGGAGATGCATGGGTGAATGGGACAAAATACCGCAGGATTAGTAAGAGAG
>CAYQRG010000274.1:0-2277 GCA_964419645.1 uncultured Eubacterium sp. | reverse complement strand
CATTTGTCATTCCGATTTCTTCGCCCTGATAGATGTACGGCGTTCCCTTCATACCGTGAAGCAGCGTAGCCAGCATCTTTGCCGACTGCACTCTATACTTTCCGTCGTCCCCCCACCGGGAAACGATACGGGGTAGATCATGATTATTCCAAAACAAACTGTTCCAGCCGCAGCCCTCCAACTCGGTTTGCCACTTGCTGAATACTGCTTTCAGCTCCGTCAGCTCCAGCGGTTTCAAATCCCAGCGTGTGCCGCCAGGTTGCTTGTCGAGACCGCACTGCTCAAACTGAAATATCATGCTCAGTTCGTTTCGTGCCGGGTCGGAGTACAATTTCCCAATCGCAGGAGTAGCGCCCCAGCACTCACCCACAGTCAGCAAATCTTTGCCGTGTAATACCTCTCGATTCATTTCCTGCAAATATTGGTGAAGTTTTGGCCCGTTTTCTTTGATCTTTAAGTCAGGAACCTTGCCAATTAGGTCGATCACATCCATGCGGAATCCACTGATACCAAGGTCAATCCAGTAGTTCATCATTTTCCAGATGTCTTTCCGCATATCCGGGTTTTCCCAATTCAGATCAGGCTGCTTTTTGGCGTAAAAATGCAGATAATATTCGCCCGTTTTCTCGGAATACTCCCAGGCACTGCCGCCAAAATTGGAGGCAAGGTCATTCGGTGGGTTTCCCGCAGTTCCATCCCGCCAAATATAGTAATCATGGTAGCGGCTGTCCCTAGACTTCCTGGCCTCAAGGAACCAAGGGTGTTCATCTGAGGTATGATTGACTACCAGATCAAGAACTACTTTAATGCCACAATCTTGGCACTCCTGAATGAGAGACTTCAAATCCTCCAGTGTGCCAAAATCAGGAGAAACACCATAGTAGTCGGAAATATCGTAGCCGTTGTCTGCGTTGGGGGAAGGATACATTGGGCTGATCCAAACCACGTCAATGCCGAGTTTCTTCAAATACCACAATTTTGACCGAATCCCGTTAATATCACCAATTCCATCCCCGTTGCTGTCGCAAAAACTTTTTGGATAGATTTGATAGACAACGCTTTCCTTCCACCAGTTTTTTTGCAGCTCCACACAATCACACTCCTTCTGTTTTTGACTGCTTGTATTCTTCAAGTATCTGTATTATAATAAAAAGGCGAAAAATGTTCTTGCACAAAATAGAGACATAATAACATAATTTTACGCTTTTAGGGGGGTGAATAGATGGAGCGGGAATTTCGGGAATTGAATTCCCACGGTACACCGACCTTTCCGTTACAGGTGTACTCCCATCGTGACAAAAATGGATTTTATTTTGTCCCACAACATTGGCACGATGAATTTGAATGGGTTTATGTAGATACGGGTGTTCTTAATCTTACAGTTCATGGCCAACCGTACACACTGCACCCTGGTGACTTTTGTTTTATAAATTCCGGAGAACTTCATGAAATACGGTCCTCCGGTGAATCTTATCATCACGCTATTGTGTTTCATCCGAATCTTTTGGATTTTGCAGCATATGATATTTGCCAGCATGGCTTTATCAGGCCAGTCACCAGTTGCAAAATATTGTTTCCTTATGTGGAGACTGTATTTTCACCAAAATTGAAAAAAGAGATTCTTTCTCATATGCAAAGCATAGTGAAACTAACCCAATACCCGTCTAAATGCACGGCGCTAAGCATCAAAATCCATATTTTTTCGGTACTTGAATCGTTGTTTCAATCCGAAACTATGAAGGAAAATCTTGCAACCGCGAAAACAGAGGTTTCTTTGAATAACTTAAAAAGGGTAATCGGATATATAGAACAAAACTATGCGTCAGCAATTTCTCTGGATATGTTGGCGGAGATTGCTTATATGAGTTCCAACTACTTTTGCCACTATTTCCGCAAAGAGGTTGGAAAGTCTCCCATCGCTTTTATCAATGAGTTTCGCATAGAGAAAGCTGCACAAATGTTGTCTGAGACAGATTTGCAAATATCTCAGATTGCACTATCCGTTGGTTTTGAGAATTTCAGCTATTTCATTCGTAAATTCAGAGAGTGTAAAACTGTTACGCCAAAAGAGTACCGGAGCATTTGGAAAGTGCAGAACAGTAAAGAGCGGTAAACGTACAAATGTTTATTTTTGGTTAGAAAAAGTCCCGATGCGGTCTGCATCGGGACTTTTTCTTATTCGGCAATAGATTATTTCAGCAAAAATGATTTCTTCTACCCTGGCCTTGCAGTTGTTCACCAAGCCCACCCACGCCATCTGGTCACGGGCTTTCAGTT
>CAYQRG010000273.1:0-2279 GCA_964419645.1 uncultured Eubacterium sp. | reverse complement strand
AAATAGGATATAATAAGCCCAAGGAGTGTTCATAAAATGTTAAGATTTATCTATGTAATAATTAAGAATTTATTCCGGGCTCCTTATATTATTCCTAAGATGCGCCGTGAATCGGAACATCCGGAACGTTATACGGAAGAAGAACGTTACAATCTGGTTAAACACATGATACGTCTTATGAAAGTGTCCGGTAAAATTCATACAAAAGCTTTTGGCACAGAGAATCTTCCACCAGAGGGCGGTTATATCATGTATCCCAATCATCAGGGAAAATATGATGCATTGGGTATCATCTATACCCATAAGTCTCCTTGTTCTATTGTAATGGACAAAGCGAAATCCAATACGATCTTAGTGAAAGAATTTATGGATTTGATTCAGGGGAAACGTCTGGAGAAAGATAATGTGAGACAGGCAATTACCATTATCAATGAAGTAGCAAATGAAGTAATTGCCGGTAAGCGTTATATTCTTTTCCCGGAAGGTGGATATGAATTTAACAATAAGAATAAAGTGACAGATTTCAAAGCCGGAAGTTTTAAATCAGCAATCAAAGCAAAAGCGCCGATTGTGCCGGTCGCTTTGATTGATTCTTATAAGGTGTTTAACAGCTTTCATCTTGGAAAGATTACCACACAGGTGCATTATTTGAAACCTATTTTGTATCAGGAATATCAGAATATGAAGACGCAGGAAATTGCGCTTCTGGTAAAGGATCGTATACAACAGGTCATTGATGTATATGCCACATCACCTGCTCATTAAGGCGTTAGGAGTCTTATTCCCGAAGCCGAACCATTTTGGCTGCCTGCCGACGGCGTTCGTCTGCCTGGGCAGCGTAATGCTTTCTGGTCGTATTTACGTCTTTATGGCCTAAAACATCTGCAACGAGATAAATATCGCCGGATTCCTGATAAAGTGTTGTTCCGTATGTACTCCGCAGTTTATGCGGAGTAATATTTTTGATAGAGGTTACAAGTTTGGAATATTTTTTCACCAGATTTTCTACAGAGCGGACACTCATTCTCTTTTTCTGCATGGATAAGAAGAGGGCGTTGCCGTTTCCTTCTTTCGGTATAATTTTTGACCGCTCCTGCATATAATCGGCGAGAGCAATTTCTACTTCTTCACCGAAATATACGATGGATTCATAACCGCCTTTGCGGTGAATTTTGATGCCGTTGTTTTTGAAATCCACATCGCTGATATCCAATCCGACACATTCCGAAACACGGATTCCTGTTCCAAGCATTAATGTGAGCATCGCCAGATCCCGTTTTTTGGTCTGGGCATGATATGCTTTCTGGCGTTCGGTCAGACTTTCCCCGGACTCTACTTCATCTAACAGCATAGCAACTTCGTCTACATCCAGACGGGTAATATTCTTCTCATGCAGTTTTGGCATTTTTACAAGTTCTGCAGGATTTGTTGTAATCCGTTCCGTCCGGAAGAAGAAGTGGTAGAAGCTCCTTAGGCATGCCAGTTTTCTAGATATGCCCCGTTCATTATTGGTATGTTCCACATCATCTTTGATGTAATATTTTAACCAGTTTAGATATTCTTCGATATCCTGCGCACGGATTTGATCTAAGATGTCAATTGAGAAGTCGGGTATTTCCATTTTTCTGCAGACAGGGTTATTTTCATGCATATATTCAAAAAAGATACGTAGATCATACGCATAAGCAATCCGCGTTCTGGAAGAGGTAGTCGGTTCGATTCCAATGAAAAAATCTCTGCAGAAACGGGGGAGTGTCTGTAATAATTCTCTGAGTTTTAATTCGTTTTCGATGTTTATTTTCTCATGATAAGCTTTTTCTTTCATTTTGTATCCTCATTTCATTATTATTGCACGTTTTTTGTGCATAAAGGTATGCCCGGAGGGGATTTCTTTTTATGTCGGCCATCCCGGTATTTTTCCATTTACAATTGCAGTAAACATTCTGTTTTTAACTCCGGGATTCTCTAAATTGAGCTGGCGCAGGAGCTGCTTCACATATTCCCGTCTGGTTACGCCGTCGACTGGACAGGGATTTTTTTCTATGGGCAGCTGATAACGGTTATGGAAACCGATCACATCTGCTTCCGGAACGTACATCATTGGGCGTATAACGGTCAGATCCATACGATCCAGATAAGTAACGGGAGAGAAGGAATAAAATCGTCCTTCATAGATTAGGGAGAGCAGCATTGTCTCCACGATATCATCTTTATGATGCGCATAGGCAACTTTATTGCAGCCTAATTCTTTTGCTTTTTGATTTAATGCTCCTTTTCGG
>CAYQRG010000272.1:0-2280 GCA_964419645.1 uncultured Eubacterium sp. | reverse complement strand
ATGACGGAATAGCCAGTTATGCACATTTCCATGATGCGCCTTTAGGAAAATGACAATTTGCGCATTGATTTTGTTTTGCAAAAAACCGATATAAATAACAAGCAATATGAATAAAGGAGTTTATAATGTTAAGACAAATAAGATATTTTCAAGCTGTTGTGAGGAACAACAGTTTTTCAGAAGCAGCTTATGAGTGTAATATATCACAATCTGCTATATCACAACAAATACAAGCATTGGAAAGGGAGTTGGGATTTCCGCTGCTTCATCGAAAAAAACGTAAGTTTGAACTGACACTCGCAGGAGAGTTTTTTTATAAAAAAAGTCTTGTGCTGGTTGCCGATTATGATCAGATTGTCCGAGAAGCTGCAAGACTGGCAGGAGGGGAACAGGAGTGTTTGAAGGTGGGATTTTTACGCTGTTACAGCGGACAGGAATTTCATCTTGCATTGGAAGAATTTGCGGGAAAGTATCCGGATATTCCAGTGGAGGTTTTCTACGGCAATCATGATGAACTATACCATATGCTTTTAGAGAATGAAATAGATTTGGCATTTAATGATCAGCGAAGGGCATTTTCGGATGAATTTATGAATATGATTCTCGCATCTTCAGTGACACATATTGAGATTGCAAGAAGAAATCCGATGTCTTCTTTGGATAAAATTACGGTGCAGGACTTAAAAAATGTACCTTGCATACTTGTATCATCAGAAGCAGAAAAAGAAAACGAAGCAGAATATTACCACAACATTGTCGGTTTACAGGGAGAAAAGCTGTTTGCTGATAATATAGAGGAGGCAAGAATACTTGTAATTAGCGGGAAGGGATTTATGCCAAGTGAAGAAACACCCATAGAAGGAAGTCTTGGAACAAATATTGTGAGGATTCCGCTATATCGAGGGGACGAGCCAATCAGACGAAGTTATTGTGCATTTTGGAAAAAAGAAAATACAAAAAGGGTGTCAGAAGAGTTTGCAGAGATTTTGCGATGTAAGTTTGAACCGTAATAATAGAGAGAAGAATTTTATCAATCAGAACCGTTTTAGGGTATTAGTCTAAAACGGTTCTGATTTTATATAAGAAAAGCTTATTATATATCGTTGGAAATCGAATTGATTGATAAGGTCTGTTCGATTAAAATGTAGATACAGCAAAAAGAAAAACGAAATTTGATTGGAGGAACATGATGAAAGAACTTATTTTATACTTTTCAAGGGCAGATGAAAACTATTTTGGTGGGAGCCTGAAATACATTGATAAAGGCAACACTGAAGTTGTGGCAGAAAAGGCAGCCGCCATGACAGGCGCAGATTTATTCAAGGTTGAGCCTGTAAAGCCATATTCCGCAGATTACAATACTTGTATTGAACAGGCAAAAAAGGATATGCAGAGCGGTGTGCGCCCTGAAGTTGTTGCAATGCCGGAAAATATGGCTCAGTATGATTTAGTGACAGTCATGTACCCGAACTATTGGGGGACAATGCCGATGCATATGTTTACAGTCCTTGAACAGATTAACTTTGAGGGGAAAACAGTACGTCCGGTATGTACTCATGAAGGCAGCGGAATGGGCAGAAGTGAAACAGATTTGAAGAAATGCTGTCCGGGTGCGGTCATCAAAAAAGGTCTTGCAATTCAGGGAAGCAGTGTGGGCAGATGTGATGCTGTTTTGAAGCAATGGCTGGAAGCGTAGTGAGATATGGAAGCAGATGAAAGAACACAGCTTATTATGCTGTATGAAAATATGTATCAGCTTATGATAAGTAAAGATACGGATAATCTTGCGAAAATACTGAGTGAAGAGTTTGCACTGCATCATATGACGGGAATGGTGCAGAAAAAACAGGAATTTTTACAGGCAGTCAGGCAGGGAACATTAAATTATTTCTCTGCTGCCCACGAAAAAATTGATGTTCAGATTACAGGGGATCATGCTTTGATAATTGGAGACAGCCGGGTTTTGGCGGCAGTATTTAGCGGAGGCAGACATACATGGAGGTTAAGGCAGACGATTTCCTGTAAAAAAGAAAATAGTGCATGGCTCATGGAGAAGTCAGCTGCTTCTGTATATTGAAAGGCGGCGAAAAATGAACAAGAGAAAATTAGGAAAAAGTTTAGAGGTATCGGACATAGGTTTTGGTTGTATGGGGCTTTCCCATGCTTATGGTGCAGCCACAGAAAGAAAAGAAGCGGTTAGGCTGATAAGGGAAGCTGTGGAAACAGGATATACTTTCTTTGATACAGCAGAGTGCTATTTAGGCGTTTATGCAGACGGTA
>CAYQRG010000271.1:1969-2314 GCA_964419645.1 uncultured Eubacterium sp. | reverse complement strand
GCATCCTTTACATACATCCGGTTTGATCTTGTAATTCAACAATGCCTGGCAAGTGCCTGTCTTACAGCGTTTTTCCACTACATGCTCTAAGTATTCTTCTCTGAAATTCCGAAGCGTAGATAATACAGGAAGCGCAGCGCTCTTTCCAAGTCCGCAGAGAGCGGTGTTTTTAATTGCTTCTCCTAACTCTTCCAACATGGTAAGGGATTCTTCCGTACCCTTTCCTGCCACAATATCTTCCAAAATATCTAACATCTGCTTCGTGCCTTCCCGGCAGGGTACGCACTTACCGCAGCTTTCATTCTGGGTAAAGTTCATAAAGAAACGGGCAACTTCAACCATACA
>CAYQRG010000271.1:0-1959 GCA_964419645.1 uncultured Eubacterium sp. | reverse complement strand
TTCTCGTCCATAACAACCAGACCGCCGGAACCGATCATGGCATTTAATTTCTTTAAGGAATCAAAATCCAGTTCCACTTCCAGATTATTTGTCACCAGACATCCGCCGGAAGGTCCGCCAATCTGTACGGCTTTAAACGGAACGTCATTTTTTACACCGCCGCCAATGTCATAAACAATCTTACGAAGCTTCGTACCCATAGGCACTTCGATCAATCCTGTATGCTTCACGCTTCCTGTCAGTGCAAATGCCTTAGTTCCGGGGCTTCCTTCTGTTCCAATGGTATGATACCAAGCAGCGCCCTCTGTAATGATCATCGGTACGTTGGCATAGGTCTCTACGTTGTTCAATACAGTCGGTTTTGCAAACAATCCCTGCTCTACCGTTCTCGGCGGTTTGGTTCTTGGCATTCCCCTCTCGCCTTCAATAGAAGCTGTCAGGGCACTTCCTTCTCCGCATACGAAGGCTCCAGCACCGCGGTTAATATGTATCTGGAAATTAAATCCTGTTCCTAAAATATTTTCTCCCAAAAGCCCTGCTTCTGTAGCCTGGGCAATCGCTGTCTTTAAACGGTTAATTGCAAGGGGATATTCTGCGCGGACATAAATATATCCCTCAGAGGCTCCTACTGCATATCCGGCGATCATCATACCTTCTAACATCTTATGAGGATCTCCCTCCATAACGCTTCGATCCATAAAAGCTCCTGGATCTCCCTCGTCACCGTTGCAGACAACATACTTTTCTTCTACCTTCTGGCGGGCTACCTGCTGCCATTTATAGCCGGTCTTAAAACCACCGCCGCCTCTTCCGCGAAGGTCAGAATCTGAAATTTCTTTCACAACATCTTCCGGCGTCATTTCAAATAATGCTTTCTCCAAAGCCTGGTATCCGCCTACAGCAAGATATTCATTTATATTTTCTGCATCAATATGACCACAGTTTTTAAGTACCAGTCTGGTCTGTTTCTCATAGAAAGGAATCTTCTCCTGTGTCTCATATTTCACACCGTCTGCTTCATAGAGCAGTCTTTCTACCGGACGGTCATTTCGTATTGTCTCTTCAAAAATCTCTTCACAGTCCTCTTCTTTGACTTTGACATAAAGATAATTCTTCGGCTCAATGCGAACCAACGGTCCCATTTCACAAAAACCATGACAACCGCTGCGCTTTATGCCTGTATCGGAAAGATCCTTATCGTTGTGCGCAACTTCTGCTTCAAACTTTACTTCTACGCCTTCTTCTTTTGCCGCCAGCTCCAAAAACTTGTTATAAATTTTAGCGGAACCGCCTGCCAGACATCCCGTACCTGCACAGACTAAAATGCGATGCGACGGCTTTTGCATTGCTTCTTTTGCTTCTATCCGCTTTTTTTTCAAATCTTCTCTATTCTCTAATCTCATTGATTCTCTGCACCTTTCAATTCTTCAAATAATTCATGTACCTTTTCCGGTGTCATTGCCGGATGCACCACATCATTAACTGTCAGTACCGGAGCCAGTCCGCAGGCTCCCAGACAGGATACTGTCTCCAATGTAAAAAGCATGTCATCCGTCGTGCTCTTTCCCTTTCCAAGTCCTGTTTCTTTGTAGATTTGCTCTAAAATAGCCGTTGATTTGCGCACATGACAGGCTGTGCCATCACATACACGGATAACATATTTTCCTTTTGCATCAAAAGAAAAATTCTCATAAAAAGTTGCTACACTGTAAGCCTTTGCCTCGTTAATCCCCAAGCGCTTTGCTACATAACTGAGCAGTTCAGGCGGAAGATACCGATACTGGCTCTGGATATCCTGAATAATCGGAATCAAAAACCGCTGCTCTGTCCCATGTTGGCTGATGATTTCATCTGCCTTGTCGTAATAAGATTGTTCTAACATGTTTACCCTCCATTTTATTTTTAGCCCTTTTACAGACTAGGTTTCTTTGGTATGTTCTGTTAATTGTATAACGAAAT
>CAYQRG010000270.1:0-2315 GCA_964419645.1 uncultured Eubacterium sp. | reverse complement strand
TGCAATAGCAGGCATGGCAAGCGCGAGTGACAGTGATTTACAGGCGATGGTGGAAAGTTGGAAAAAGCTTCAGGAAGAACAGGATGCAGCATCCGGAAGCATTGCCGATCTGAAAGAAAATTTTACAAATGAGATGGAAATGCTTGGAAGCGAACTTGCAGCAGATGTTGCAGCGATGAATCTGAGTGATGAGGCGGCAGAAGCGGCGAAGGAAACCATACAGGGGTTTATAGACGGAGCGTCCGGAATGCTCGGGCAGGTGCAGGCTGCATATGCAGGAGTTGCTGCGGCAGCAAAAAATGCGCTAAGCGGTGCACCGTCCGGTTTGGGCGGCTCTTCCGGAACCGGAGGAACCGCGTCAGCCGGCCACGCATATGCATCCGGAACCAGTTCCGCAGAGCGTGGATTTGCCCTGGTTGGTGAGGATGGACCAGAGATTGTGTTCATGAACGGCGGGGAAACCGTTTTGAATGCGGCAGAAACAGCTAAAGCGCAGAAAGAACTTTCAATTGGAAATCTCCAAATGCAGGCGGCACAGGCGCAGCCGCAAGCGTATGAGGCGCAGCTGCGTCAGGATGCTGCGGTTCCTTCTGTTGCAGCGGAATCAGATGCCGGGGGCGGAGTCACAGTCAATGTCTACAGCAGCCCGACAATTGTTGCAGAAGGAGGGAGTGCGCAGGGGGTGGAAGAAGTACAGGAGGAGTATATACAAATTCTGATAGAGAGAATAAAAGAAGCGTTAAGCGACGGCATGGAAGGGAGGACGCAGTATGCCTGATAGCAGGATATACCGGACGATTTCCGGCGATATGTGGGATCAAATCGCATATAAAACAATGGGATCTTCCTTTTATGCGGATAAACTGATGCAGGCAAATCCGGAATATCTTGGATGTTTTATTTTCCCTGCAGGAGTTATACTGCGGATTCCGGAAATAGGAGAAAAGGACGCGGAAGAACTGCCCTTATGGAAAAGGGGGCTTTTTAATGAGTGATATGAATACAACTGCTGTATTGACATTTGACGGCGCAGAAATAACAGATGAACAAAAAGCAGATATCAAAGAAGTGCAGTATATCGACAACGATGAAGAGCATGCTGACGATCTGCAGATCATAACAGGCAGAGAAGATCTTTTGGCCGGTGTGTCGGAAATTGGCCTTTTGTTGCGGTCAGATAATTGGCACGGCACAAACACCAGAAGAACGTTGGACTGCGGCAGGTTTGCAGTGGATGACAGGGAGAGCAGAGATCTGATGAAACGGTATATTGTAAAAGCATCTGCCGTCACGCCTGATTCTGGAATCCGCCAGATGCCTCGATATCAGGCGTGGGAATGTTTAAATCTGAAAGAGATAGCGTCAGAGATCGCGCAGAGAAATTACGCAGCTCTCATATATGCAGCAGAATTAAATCCGGTATTTGCCCGAAAAGAGCAGATAAACCAGTCCGACATAAAATTCCTGTCGGATCTCTGCAGGCTTGTCGGGATGCGCTTAAAATATACGGGAAATTCGCTTGTTGTCTATGATCCGTATGAATACAGGCAGAACAAACCTGTCAGGACATTCATAAATGGGGATGATGCTCTTCTGGATATTGGGCTGCACCACCAAAAAAATGATACAGATTATGCACAGTGCAGGGTAATCTATAAAGATCCGGTCACAAAGGAACTGATAGCCTACACGTACAAGAAAAGGGAGATTGGAAGAAGGATTGATATCAGGCGCAAAATATCCGGAACGGAAGAGGCTGCCATGCTGGCAGAATGTAAAATAAGAGAGAAGAACCGAATGGAATATACCGGGCATATTTTGTGCGATGGAGATATTTCCCTTGCTACGGGAAGCATAATCACACTTTCCGGATATGGCGAATATGACAGAAATTATATGATCACAAAAACACTGCACAGGATACAGATGGGCGTATATTCAACGAAGATTTACTTTGAAATGGCGGAGGGGTAAGAATGATTGAAGCATACAGAATTGGAACTGTTCACAGCATCAATGCCGGGAAACGGACCGTGCGTGTCAAATATGACCAGTACGACGGTATGATTTCTGCAGAACTTAAAGTAGTATTTCAAAAAGAACCATGGATGCCGGACATCAACGAGGACGTGCTGTGCATCTGTCCGCCATATGGAGATGGGGACGGCTATGTGCTTGGGAGGCTGTAAATTATGGCTAACAAATCAAAATCAAAAAAGATTGGAAAATGGGGAAAGATTACTTTTATAGTATCGGGCAACAAGTACAGAACATTTTCTGACATGAAATGGAAAAGCAGATTTAATTTTGATGAG
>CAYQRG010000269.1:0-2321 GCA_964419645.1 uncultured Eubacterium sp. | reverse complement strand
TCCACCAGAATACCGAAATCCAATTCCCCACGATCTAATTTTTCCCGGATATCGTCGCCGTCCGCGCTGTACAGCTCATATTTTACCATCGGATATCTTTGTGAAAATTCCCGCAGCGCCTTCGCCAGCAGCCGTGACGCATGGGACTCCACACAGCCTATGACCACCGTGCCGCCCAGCAGATCGTCCTGGTCCGTAATGTCCCGGAGTGTTTTTCCCATGAGAGAGACAATCTCCTCCGCCCGCTGTTGAAACAGAACGCCGGCGTCCGTCAGTGTGATCTGTCTCTTCCCACGCAGGAGCAGCTTTGTCCCAACACTTTCCTCCAGCTCCATCAGCTGGCGGCTGATGGTTGGCTGGGTGATGTGGAGCTGTTCCGCCGCACGGGTGATCGTGCCAAACTTTGCCACAGCCAGAAAGTATTCCAACACTCGGATATCCATATGCTCTGACTTCCTCTCTATACGAATTTTTCATATTATTACAGAAGCAAAAAGAAATGTCAAACATTTTTTAATTATGTGATTCAGGCATGGTAAATGATTCAAAATAAGTATTTTACAATTTGGACGATACCCTGTAAAATAGATACATCGAATGAAGGAGGTATTATATGAAACTCTGGAAGAAAGCTGGTTTATTTTTAGCGGTAGCTGCATTGCTTCTGTCCGTGAGAGTGTTTCCCGCCTTTGCTGCTGTCTCGGACACCGGTTATTCCGATGTGGACGCAGACATATGGTATGCAGAAGCGGTGGCATACTGCCGTGAAAACAACATGATGGACGGTGTAGGCCATGACCGGTTTGACCCGGAGGGCAGCCTGACCAGAGCGGCACTAGCTACTGTCCTCTATCGGATCGCTGGTACTCCTGTTGTAACTGGGGAGGATACATTTACAGACACGGATGATGGCAAGTGGTATAGCAGCGCCGTCCTGTGGGCATCCCAGGAAAATCTGATAGGCGGATACGGCAACGGACTTTTCGGAACCAATGACCCGGTATCCCGCCAGGATATGACAACGATCCTCTGGCGTTACGCAGGCAGTCCGGCAGCCGGCGAAACCATGAATTTCAGTGATGCGTCTGAGGTCTCGTCCTACGCTGCCGCTGCTGTGGACTGGGCCAGTGCCAACAACATTGTTTCCGCCGCTTCCAATGGAACGTTTGCGCCAAGAAGCAACGCGACCCGCGCTCAGATCGCCGCTGCTCTGATGAATTACACACGCAGCGCTAACGCTGAGCAGCCTGCCCCCACACCGGAACCGGCACCCGAACCTGCCGCAAGTCCCCGTATCCTGATAGCATACTTCTCCCGTTACGGCAACACAGATTACACTGCGAATGTAGATGCAACAACTTCTGCCAGTGTCGTTGTGCAGGACGGAGAACGGCAGGGAACTACCGAGCGGGTTGCACGCATGATTGCGGAGCAAACTGGAGGGGATCTGCATCTGATTGAAACAGTCGATGCGTATCCCACAGATTTCAATGATGTAGTTGACCAAAACCATCAGGAAATTTCCGCAGGTACCCGGCCCGCACTGTCCTCCAGCATAGCGGCAGATCCGTATGATACCATCTTTATCGGCTATCCCGTATGGGCCTCGTCCGCGCCCACGCCCGTTCTTTCCTTCCTGGAGAGTTGTGATCTGTCTGGGAAAACGGTCATCCCCTTCTGTACCCATGACGGCTATGGCGCAGGCAGCAGCTACACCGCTGTCAGCCGGGCCAGTACAGGCGCGGTGGTAGAACAGGGACTGGCGCTGGAGGCATCCAGTGTCGGTACCGCCGAAAAAGCAGTTACAGATTGGCTGTCCAGTCTGAATCTGTCCAAGCAGCAGGAACAGGCATCTGAGACGGAAACAGCAATTCGTATTACGATTGGCGGCACACAGTTGGACGCCGTTCTGTATGACAGCGGTATGGCCCGCCAGTTTATTGCGCAGCTGCCGCAGACAATCACGATGAGCAACTACGGCGGACGTGAGGTATATGGCGGCATTGACCAGGCAATCCAGGTGGAGGGAGCCGGTCAACTCCGGTTTGATGACGGCGACATCACTTACTGCCCACGCAATAACACAGCCGCTATCTTTTATGCGCAGTCAAGCCGTCCTAACCTGACGATGGAGGTATACCCCATTGGGCGTGTCCTATCTGACCTGTCTATCTTCCCTGATTTGCCCAGTTCGGTCGATATTTCTTTTGAAATCGTTCCCTTACCGTAGAAAGCGGTCAACTATAAAGGAAAGGAAACGCAATATGAAAAAAACATTGTTTCTGCTTTTGACACTGGCCCTCATGCTCATGTCTGCCGCC
>CAYQRG010000268.1:0-2326 GCA_964419645.1 uncultured Eubacterium sp. | reverse complement strand
ACAGGAGATAAATTGTGCATTTATCCCATGTATGATTTTGCGCATCCCATTGAAGATGCCATTGAGGGCGTTACCCATTCCATTTGTACGTTGGAATTTGAGGATCACAGACCATTGTATGACTGGGTAGTCCGGGAAGCAGAATATGAAAATCCGCCTAAGCAGATTGAATTCGCCAAATTATATCTGACCAATGTCGTAACCGGCAAGCGGTATATCAAGCGTCTGGTGGAAGAGAAGATTGTAGACGGCTGGGACGATCCCCGTCTGGTTTCCATCGCTGCTTTGCGCAGAAGAGGATTTACACCGGAATCCATTCAGAAATTTGTAGAGCTCTGCGGTGTGTCAAAGAGCAACAGCTCTGTCGATTATGCTATGTTGGAATACTGTATCCGGGAAGATTTGAAGCTGAAAAAATCCCGTGTAATGGCAGTTTTAGATCCCATTAAAGTGATCATTGACAATTACCCGGAGGGACAGACGGAAGAGCTTACCGTTGTCAACAATATGGAAAATGAAGAATTGGGAACTCATACCGTGCCTTTTGGCAGGGAAATTTATATTGATAGAGAAGATTTTATGGAAGTGCCTCCCAGAAAATATTTCCGTATGTATCCGGGGAATGAAGTGCGCTTGATGCAGGCATATTTTGTCACCTGCAACAGCTTTGTCAAAGACGAAAACGGCAAGGTAACGGAAATCCACTGTACTTACGATCCTGCAAGCAAAGGAGGCAACAGCCCGGACGGCAGGAAAGTGAAAGGTACGATCCACTGGGTTCCGGCAGATCAGGCAGTTCCGGCAGAAGTTCGTCTGTATGAAAACATTATTGATGAAGAGGCTGGCGTATACAACGAAGACGGCAGTTTGAATCTGAATCCGAATTCTTTGAAAGTGCTGAAAAACTGTTATGTAGAGCCTTACGTGGCAGATGCAGAGAAATATGATAGTTTCCAGTTTGTAAGGCAGGGATATTTTTGTGTAGATGCAAAGGATTCCACAGAGGGACATCTGGTATTTAACCGCATTGTTTCTCTGAAAAGTTCTTATAAACTGCCGGATACCAAATAGATTAAGAGAAATGTTTAAGGGGGAACCATGGAAACGAATAACCAGCAGGAGAAAGATTTTCTCTTTACCAAACGTATGAATTGCCCGGTCTGCGGAGAAATCTTTGGAAATCGGGTAGTGAAGAGTGGGAGTTTAAGACGTTTAGAGCCAGATTTTGACCTTCGTCCAAGATTCCGATCTATTGATGCATTGAAATATGAAGTGTATTCCTGTCCGCATTGCGGATATTCTGCTATGAGCCGTTATTTTGATGGGTTGGTAAAATGGCAGATTGAGCTGATCAGGGAAAATGTCTGTAAGAATTTCAGGTCTGTGGGAGATCAGCTTACAGAGACAATTGATTATGAAACAGCGGCCAACCGTTATAAACTGGCATTGTATAATGCAGATGTGAAACGGGGACCGCTGAGCGAGAAAGCCTATACCTGTTTGAAGATTTCCTGGCTGTATCGTTCTATGGCAGAAGAAATGCCGGAGGGAACAGCGGAAGAAAAAGCCAGAAAAAAAGAGATCGTGGATGCACAGGAGTCCTTTTATAAAAAGGCATTTGAAGCATTTCAAAAAGTGATTTCAACAGAAGATTTTCCAATCTGCGGCATGGACAGTTATACCATGGATTATCTTCTGGCAGCAATGGCATGTCATTTTAAGGAATATTCCTATGCTTCTAAAGCAGTCAGCAATATTTTATCTTCCCGGACGGTAGACCGCAGGATGAAAGATAAGGCATTGGATTTGAAATCAGTCATTGTGGAAGGGCTTAAGAAAGAATCAGAACAATAATCATACATACAGGAGTTTGTTATGCTTGAATTGATGATACATTTAGACAGCGATTCGGGAAAACCACTCTACGAGCAGATTTACGATCATATAAGGATTCATATTGCAGACGGTAAGATTTCCTGTGGGGAAAAATTACCGTCTACTCGTTTGTTATCCGGCTATCTGCAGGTTTCCAGAAGTACGGTGGAGCTTGCTTATGAGCAGCTTCTTTCTGAAGGATATATTGAATCACAGCCTGGCCGCGGTTATTATGCAGGCGATTTGTCGGGGCTGTATTTAAGCGGCCAAAAGGAGCCTGCCACAGAAAAGATGCCGGTTCATCCGACAGCCTGCAGATACCGGATCGATTTTTCTTCTGATGAAAATGATTATCAGTATTTTCCCTATAATGCATGGCGGAAGCTTTCAAAAGAATTGCTGTCAGCGGACGATCCTGCTTTATTTCGTGCGGGGGAGGCAGCAGGAGAAT
>CAYQRG010000267.1:0-2329 GCA_964419645.1 uncultured Eubacterium sp. | reverse complement strand
CGGACCTTCCGGAACGGCAATCATTGTGAAAGCCCTTACGGACAATAAGAACCGTACTGCTGCAAATGTGCGGAATGCCTTTACCAAAGGATACGGCAGCATCGGTACCCAGGGATGCGTTTCTTATATGTTCGACGAAAAAGGACAGATCATCATTGCAAAAGAAGACTGTGACATGGATGCAGACGATCTGATGATGCTTGCACTGGATGCAGGAGCAGATGATTTTGTGGAAGAAGAAGACAGTTACGAAATTCTTACTACACCGGATGCTTTTTCGGCAGTCAGGGAGGCTTTAGAGCAGGAGAATATTTCCATGGCCAATGCAGAAGTGACCATGCTGCCCCAGACCTATGTGACCTTATCCGAAGAATCGGATTTAAATAACATCCAGAAAATCTTAGACCTTTTAGACGAAGATGATGATGTACAGGAAGTATTCCACAACTGGGAAGAATAAGAATAACGAATCATAGAAACCCGACAATTGCATATAATAGGAGAATTGATATGAGCGCAAATTACAGGCCGGAAACAATCTGTATCCAGTCAGGCTGGAAACCCCAAAAAGGAGAACCAAGAGTATTGCCCATTTACCAGAGCACTACTTACAAATACGACAACAGCGATCAAATGGGAAGATTGTTTGATCTGGAAGAGTCCGGTTATTTTTATACCAGGCTGCAGAATCCCACAAACGATGCAGTGGCATCCAAAATTACGGAACTGGAAGGCGGAATCGCAGGAATGCTGACTTCCTCCGGGCAGGCGGCGAATTACTATGCCATTTTTAATATCTGTGAAGCAGGAGACCACTTTATCTGCTCCAATTCCGTATATGGCGGTACTTTTAATCTCTTTGGCACGACCATGAAAAAGCAGGGGATTTCCTGTACCTTTATCGATCCGGATGCCTCAGATGAAGAGATTGAAGCAGCTTTTCTGCCAAATACCAAAGCAGTGTTTGCAGAGACGATTTCCAATCCTTCGTTGGTCGTTTTAGATATTGAACGGTTTGCTGCCATTGCGCACAAACACGGCGTTCCGCTGATTATTGACAATACATTTGCAACACCGATTAACTGCAGGCCTTTTGAATGGGGCGCTGATATTGTCACCCATTCTACGACCAAATACATGGATGGCCATGCAATGAGCGTAGGTGGAGCCATTATTGATTCCGGCAATTTTGACTGGATGGCCCATAAAGATAAATTTCCGGGACTGACGATGCCGGATGAATCTTATCATGGAATTGTATATGCCGAGAAATTCGGCAAAATGGCTTTTATTCAGAAAGCGACAGCACAGCTTATGCGGGATCTCGGCTCGATTCAATCTCCCCAGAATGCATTTTTGTTAAATGTAGGACTTGAGACTTTGCATCTGCGTATGCCAAGACATTGTGAGAATGCCTTAAAAGTTTCTGAATATTTAGAGAAACACGAAAAGGTTGCCTGGGTAAATTATGCAGGCCTGAAAAGTAATAAATATCATGCATTAGCCGAAAAGTATATGCCGAACGGAACTTGCGGCGTAATCTCCTTTGGATTAAAGGGCGGAAGAGACGTTTCGGTTGCATTTATGGACAAGTTAAAGCTTGCCGCCATTGTGACACATGTGGCAGACGCAAGAACCTGTGTGCTGCATCCGGCGAGTCATACACATCGGCAGATGACGAATGAACAGCTCATTGAGGCAGGGGTTGCCCCGGATTTGATCCGTTTTTCCGTCGGCATTGAAAATGCAGAAGATATCATTGCTGATTTAGAACAGGCATTAGCAGCCATATAAAAGGAGGGATTTTTACATGAAAAAAATACTTTTTGCTGCATCGGAATGTGTTCCGTTTATCAAAACAGGAGGACTTGCAGATGTATGCGGCGCGTTACCAAAGGAATTTTCAAAGGATGAATGGGATGTCAGGGTTGTACTGCCGAATTACAGCTGTATACCGGAGCATTTCAGGAGCAAATTTGAATATGTTACCCATTTTTATATGAATGCAGGAAGCTATATTCAGAACAAATATGTCGGTATATTAAAATATGAATTAGATGGCATTACATACTACTTCATCGACAATGAAGAGTATTTTAACTGTTTCCAGCCTTATGGAAATATCCGCTATGACATTGAGAAATTCTGTTTCTTTGATAAAGCCGTTTTATCCATGCTGCCGCAGATTAATTTCCGTCCAGACCTGATTCACTGCCATGACTGGGAGACAGGGTTTATCCCGGTATATCTGAAAAATGAATTCAGCGCAGACGGATTTTTCTGGGGAATCAAGACGATTATGACGATTCACAATCTGAAATTCCAGGGC
>CAYQRG010000266.1:0-2336 GCA_964419645.1 uncultured Eubacterium sp. | reverse complement strand
AGAGGTCGGTTCATCCAAAATCAGAACTTTACAATCCATATCCACTGCACGGGCAATCGCGATCATCTGTTGCAGAGCCAATGAATATTCTTCCAGATTCTGCGTTACATCAACGTCCAGATCCAGCTCCTTCATCAGCTTTGCTGCCATTTCATTCATTTTCCTTCTGTTTACCGTGCCGATTTTCGTCATAGGCTCTCTGCCGATAAACAGGTTCTCTGCTACAGAGAGATTCGGACACAGGTTTACCTCCTGATAAACCGTAGAAATTCCTTTGCGCTGGGCATCTAAGGTATCCTTGTTCACAATCGGACCATCGATGCCGTCTAAATAAATTTCTCCGGCCTCAAACTTATTTACCCCGGTAAGACATTTAATCAGTGTGGATTTGCCGGCGCCGTTTTCCCCCATGAGCGCACGAATCTCTCCTTTTCTGAGATTGAAATCCACATTTTCCAACGCTTTTACACCGGGGAAGGTCATACAGATTCCTTTTGCACTTAAAACAATATTATTTTCCATGTAGACATCTCCTTCCAGAGTTTTCCTTCCCGGGTATTCTTTTTTTGTTAAAAATATGAGGGGAGAAAACCCCATCCCTCCCGGGATTTTCTCCCCTCATAAATTATCTTTTACATTTCAAATTAGTAAGCACGACCATCCAATACTTCCTGGCTCATTGTTACTGCATAATCACTGTCGATACCAGGTGCTACGAAAGCCTCGTCCTCAACGAGTGTCCATGCGTCAACTGCTTCGCCTGCCTCTAACTTCTGAACAACGCCTTCTGCGAAACCAGCCTGAAGAGGATTACACTCTACGTTACATGTAATCTTTCCATCAAGTGTGTACTGAAGTCCATCATGTGTAGCGTCAAAAGAGATGATGATTACATCGCCATCAACACCATATGTAATTCCAGCTGCATCCATTGCGTCCATTGCGCCGTATGCTTCGTTATCGTTCTGGCATACAACTACGTTGAAGTCGCTGTAAGACTTAATGAATGACTCCATAACTTCCTGACCGCCTGCCTGTGTGAAATCACCTGACTGTGAATCAAGAACTGTCCAGTTAGAATTCTGCTCAACGATATTGTTAAATCCTTCTGTACGTCCAAGTGTTGCAGATGCTCCAACAGAACCTTCGATCACAAGGATGTTTGCATCTTCACCGTCTAAGTACTCAGCAAGCCAGTTACCTGCTGTCTCACCCTCTGCAATCATGTCGCAGCCAAGAGCTGTTGTGTAAAGAGAAGCATCAGCATCTACTGCACGGTCTACGATAAGAACCGGAATGCCTGCGTCCTGTGCTTCCTGAAGAACGGTATCCCATCCTGCTGACTGAATCGGAGCGATGCAGATGTAATCCAATTCCTGCTCGATAAATCCACGAACAGTTTCAATCTGAACTGCATGATCGTTGTCGCAGTCTACAAACGATAACTCATATCCGTTTGCTGCACTGAATGTGTCCTGATAGTTCTTTGTGTTTGCTGCACGCCAGTCTGACTCATGTCCAACCTGTGCAAAACCAACTTTCACTACGTCACCGCTTGCTGCAGGCTCTGCTGCCTGTGTCTCAGCGGGTGCTGCTGCCTGTGTCTCAGCAGGTGCTGCTGCGGGCTGCTCTGCCGGTGCTGCTGCAGGCTCTGCCGTTGATGCAGGAGCTGACGAATTGCCACATCCTGCAAGCATTGTTGCTGTCATTGCTGCGCACATAAGTACGCCAACCAACTTCTTTTTCATAAATAAATTCCCTCCGTTTAATAAAAAATGATTTCGCAACCGATTCCTCGATTACGAAATCATTATATCGCATAATTTCGATTATGTATACTGTTAATTTCTGAAATTTGTGAATTTTTTTATTTTATTTTAAAAAATACAACACTTTTTTGTGACAAAGGTATAATTTTTTACGAAAAAAGTTTATTTTTTTACGGCAGGCACCGTCACCCAGATACAAGTTCCCTCTTGATAAACGCTCTCAATTCTTAATCCGTACTCGCGTCCGTAATTTAGCCGTATCCGCTCATTCACATTAAATAATCCAAATCCGCCCTTTTCCCTTGTGTCCTCCAGCTCACCTGTCATAATCTTTCTCACTGCGTCAAGACGCTCGGCATTCATTCCGATTCCGTTGTCCTTTACCTGAAACTCCAAAAGTCCGTCTATCATGTATCCTGTAACGCTGATATGTCCCAATCCGCGCTTTCCTTTGATTCCATGATAAAGCGCATTCTCAACGAGCGGCTGAAGCGTGAGTTTCAAAATCTCATATTCATAAAGCTTCTTATCAATATTGATTTCATAGTCCAAAATATCGCGATAACG